>JBDLRR010000110.1:0-15374 GCA_039799985.1 Pseudomonadota bacterium
GGGGAGTTCGGCCAGGCTGGAAGGGAAGTCGAGCCAACGGTTGCGCGTGCGGCCCTTGTTGGCTTTGATTTCAACAGCATCGGAGGCTTCAAGGAGTTTTTTGGCCAGAGCCGTGTGCAGATCGTGACCCGCTTTGTGGGCAATCACGTGGCCTGAAATCGGGGTTCCCAACAGTGCCAGGTCGCCAATGCAGTCGAGGATTTTGTGGCGGACAAATTCATCCGGAGTGCGCAAGCCGCCCGCGTTTAGAAGTCCTTCAGTGCGGCTGACAACAATCGCGTTGTGCAGGCTTCCGCCCAGGGCAAGGCCGCGTGAGCGCATAAAGTCGACTTCTTCGGCTGTGCAGAACGTCCGGGCATGCGACAGAGTTTCGCAGAAGCTTCGGCCCGTGAGAGAAATCGTCAGGCTCTGTGAACCGATGACGTTGTTGTTTTTGAAATCGATTGAGTAGGTGATGAGCGGCTCTTTGCTTGGCTCAACACGCATGAATCTGCTGGGGTCGCGAGGGTCAACCACTTCGATCACTTTTTTCACGATTCGAAGCGTACGTTCAACTCCCAGGTCCTCAACTCCTGCTTCGTCGAGGAGGATCAGCCAAGGTGCGGCAGAGCCATCGACGATGGGCATTTCCGAGGAATTGACGAGGATTCTGGCGTTGTCGATTCCCAACCCGAAAAGGGCTGCCATCAGGTGTTCAACGGTCGACACATAGGCATGCGGTGACCCCAGGCGGGTGGCCAAGGTTGTATCGAACACGGCTTCTGGGTGGGCTTGAATTTCGACGTTGGGGCTGAGGTCGGTTCGAACAAAGCGAATGCCCGTGTTTGCAGCAGCAGGGTGAATTTCCAGATGGACAACACGGCCCGAGTGAAGTCCAATTCCGCTGTGGCGGATACTGCGTGCCACTGTTCTTTGGTTCAATTCGTTTCTCCCTGCCGCTCAGGACCGAAGATGCTCGAGTCGTCAAGCACTCCGAACCTGCGTTTGCTTATCAGCCGGACGGGTTGGCAGCAAGCAAAACCCTCTAGATGTCGGCCAGATCTCTTTGGAGTTTAGCCTGAACAGAGCGTTGCGGGGAGTCCCGGCAAGCCCATGTCAAGTGGCTGACATTGCAGAACGACAATTTCCGGGTGCCGGCCCGGCTTTTGTTTGGCCTGGGCTCCTCTGTTGACCGGGCGGCAGATGCGATTTAAGTGTGCATTCACAAGCGTCGGAACATTCGGAGCAGGAGATACAAGTATGCAAGGTGTGAATAAAGTCATTTTGATTGGTCGGTTGGGACAGGATCCCGAGGTTCGCATGACGCCCAATGGCCAAGCCGTGTGTAGTTTGCGACTGGCGACGAGTGAGTCCTGGATGAAGGATGGCAACAAAGAAGAAAGAACCGAGTGGCACCGCATCGTGGTTTGGGGACGCCAGGCCGAATTGGCTGGCAAGTACCTCAAGAAGGGCCGTTCTTGTTTCATCGAAGGCAAGCTTCAGACACGCAGCTGGGATGATCAGCAATCGGGTCAGAAACGTTATTCCACCGAAATCGTAGCAAGCAACATCCAGTTTCTGGATTCGGGCACGGGTCGTGGTGCTGAAGCATCTTCGGGTAATGACTTCTCCGGTGATGTTGGTGCTGAGAATCCGTTTTTCGGCGGCGGCCCTTCGTACGACAACGGCGGTGGAAATCGCTCGACAGCCGCTACTGGCAATGCTTCACGCAGCGTCGATCTCGACGACGACGTTCCATTCTGAAAAAGAATCAAGACTGTCGTTCCTGTCACAGCCCCGCCTCACGCAGGCGGGGCTTTTTTGTTTAAGATGTTCGGCAAAAGAAAATGCGTCGCGAGGATGTCATCATGAATATTGTTGTTGCAGGTGGAACCGGATTGGTGGGGCAAGAAATCCTGCGTCTTCTTGCCAAACGTCAAAACGTGCATGTGACAGCGTTGATCCGACGCAAGCTGCCAGAGTTGTCGACGTCACCGAATATTGAATACCGCATTTTCGATTTCGACAGCGAATCTGATTTTGTATGGCTGTCCCAACAGCCATGCGATGTATTTTTCTGCAGCCTGGGAACAACCATCCGCACCGCGGGTTCAAAGGAAAAATTTTTGAAAGTGGATCTCGAATATCCCTCTCGCCTTTTGGCTTCGGTGAAGTCCAGGCGGCCTGTTTTTGCATTGGTTTCGTCGGTGGGTGCCGACAAACCACGCGGATTTTATCTCAACACCAAAGCCGAGCTGGAGAAGCGCGTCATCGACAGTGGTTTGTCCTGGGTGATTGTCAGGCCGTCCTTGCTGCTGGGTCGGCGGCAGGAGTTCAGATTTTTTGAAGGCCTGGCGCGCGCATGTACGGAGCCATTTCATGGCGTCATACGTGGTGTCCTTGCTGGTTCCCTTTCGAAATACGCACCTGTGAAGGCGGTGGATGTAGCCCATGCCTTGGTGGAATGTGGTCTCCAATTGACCAGTGGTGGAGCCAACCGCATCCTTGAAGGTGAGCAGATTTTCAAAAGTCAGTAGAGATGTTCGTTTTGAAATGAAATTTTGACTGTCCTGTTTCCAGACACTTTCAGTTTTCAAAATTCGCTTGTTAGAATCCCTGCACGTCCATTGCAGGGAGTTTTTTCATGTCGACAGAGCGCAAGATTTTAGTCTTGTTTTTTCATCCCAACTTGAAGACTTCCAAGGTTGGAAGTGCGCTGAGTGAGACGGCGGCAAGAATTCCAGGCGTTTTATATAGGGATATGTATGGTATCTATCCTGATTATTTGATTGACGTCAAAAAAGAACAGCAGATCGCCGAAGCCCACGATCTGATTGTTTTTCAACATCCGGTCTATTGGTATTCGTGTCCGCCACTGATGAAATTGTGGATTGATGAGGTGCTTGAACACGGCTGGGCGTACGGCACTGGTGGAACCAAGCTGCATGGCAAACAAATGTTGAATGTGGTCAGCGCTGGCGGCTCGACTGAAGCATACAGCAGCAGCGGAAGTAATCGTTTTGAAATCTCGACTTTCTTTTCTCCATTTGATCAAACTGCGCATTTGTGTGGAATGAAATTTTTCAAACCGCACGTTGTCTATGGTGCACGTGGACTTTCTGAAGATCAAATTGAAAATGAATGCCATTCTTACGAGAGACTTCTGCAAAAATACCTTCGAACAGGAGAGCTTGGATGAGCGGACAGAATTTGCTTTCCACCATCGCTGCACTCCTCGCAGCCGGTGTTGTCAGTGTGCCAATCGCAAAGCGATTGGGGCTTGGAAGCGTGCTTGGATACCTTGTGGCAGGTGCTGTGATTGGTCCGTTTTGCCTCAAGCTTCTGACGAACTCCGATGACATTATGCACGTTGCCGAGTTTGGCGTGGTCATGCTTCTTTTTCTCGTTGGTCTGGAACTTGAGCCAAAACGATTGTGGTCCATGCGCAAGAGCATTTTTGGTCTCGGCAGTCTTCAGGTTCTGTCGTGCGCCGCGGTGATTGCATTGGTGACCGCGCTCGTCATGGGTTGGAATTCTTCTGCCGCAATTGTTGCCGGGCTGGGCTTTGCCATGAGCTCGACCGCCATTGTGTTGCAGATCCTGGCTGAACGTGGAATTGCTCAAACTGGCATTGGAAAGGATTCTTTTTCTGTACTGCTTTTCCAGGATTTGGCTGTGATTCCAATCTTGGCAATTTTGCCGTTGCTGGGAACGGAGCAGAACGGGTCGAGTGCGGGACAAGCTTCAATGTCGCCGCTGATGAGATCTTTGGCTGCAATTGGGATTATCGTCGGCTTGTTTGTTTTCAGCCGTGTTCTCGTTCGTCCCCTGTTTCATTGGATCGCAAAAACACGGCAGAAAGAGATCTTTACTGCGCTGTCGCTGTTTATTGTTGTCGGGATTGCGCTTGTCATGGACAGCATTGGTTTGTCGATGGCACTGGGAACTTTCCTGGCGGGTGTGGTGCTTGCCGATTGCGAGTATCGCCACGAATTGCAAAGCAATGTTGAGCCCTTCAAGGGCCTGCTTCTGGGTATCTTTTTTACAGCTGTCGGCAGCTCCATGAACTTCTCGATTCTTGCGGAAAAGCCAACCCAGATTTTAATGACCGTGGTTGTTTTGTTGGCCAGCAAAATAATCCTTCTTAAATTATGTGCGAAGCTTTTTGGGCATGAGTCGCGTGGAGCTTGGTTTTTTTCCATTCTTCTTTCTCAGGGTGGCGAATTTGCATTTGTTTTGTTCTCCACTGCACGCAATTTGGGAGCACTCACGATTGATCAGGCATCAGAGTTGACGCTTGTTGTTGCCTTGTCGATGTTTTCCACACCTTTTCTTCTGAAGGCGACCGAGAAACTTTTGGTTAAAAAGTCTCCAGAAAAAACAAAAGAAGCAGATAAAATCGAATCCGATCACGATCCCGTCATTGTCGCCGGGATGGGACGATTTGGCCAAATCATCGTCCGCTTTATTCACTCCCAAGGAATCCGCGCCACGATTGTGGACCACAGCCCCGATCTTTTGGACCGAGTTCGTCCCTTTGGTTTCAAGGTTTATTACGGTGATGCAACCGACATGAATCTGCTTGAGTCTGCGGGTATCGAACACGCAAAGGTGTTGGTTCTTGCCATTGACGACCGTGATGGATGTACTCGTATTGCCGAGCAGGTTCGAAAGCATTATCCGCACATTCGGATCCTGGCACGTGCATTCGATATGCTCCACATGTATGAGCTGATGGACCTGGGTGTTCAGGATATTGAAAGAGAGACTTTCAATGCCGCCCTTTCGCTTGGAGAGAGGGTATTGCTTTCATTGGGCGTGCATTCCTTTCAGGCACGCAAACTGAGCAAATACTTTCATCGCTACGATCTCGGCATCGTCGAGAAGATGCACAAGATTCACAAGGACAGACCAACTTTTGCGTCATCCATGAAGGCATCAAGAGAAGAACTCGAGAGGCTCTTTGCAAATGATGAAAAAAATCTTCAGGAAGGCAGCGCCGATTCGGCGTGGGTTGTGAGATAACCTGGCGCGTATTTATTTCTGAGATATCATAGCCTTAAATATCTATTGAAAATGATTCTCATTTGCATTAGTGATGAGAATGCCAGGTATTCGAGAGGAGCTCCCATGCAACATTCGCTTTTTTCCAAGAAGCTTTTGATTTCACTTTTTATGATGATTCAAAATCCGGCGATGGCCACACAGCAGTCCACGACACTCAATATCTACACCACCCGTCATTATGATTCCGATATCCAGCAGGCCAAGGTTTTTGAGGCGAAAACAAAAATCAAGGTCAACGTGGTTCAAATCAAGGAGGCGAGCCAACTCATTGCGCGTGTGAGTGAAGAAAAGGAAAAGACACAAGCAGATCTGATCATCACTGCCGACGTCGGCAATCTTTGGCGTGCGGCGGAGGCCGGACTGTTCAGGCCAATTGGTTCCGCGGAAATCAAAAAAGTTGTTCCAGCAGATTATCGTGATTCGGCTGATTTGTGGACTGGCCTTGCGGTGCGGGCCAGGGTCATAGCTTTCAACAAGACCAAAGTGAATGCCGAGCAGATAGCCCGGATGGAAAACTTGTCGGCCGGGGAATTCAAGGGAAGGTTGCTGGTCCGCAGTTCCAACCATGTATACAACCAATCGCTTGCAGCCAGCATCCTCGCCGTATCTGGCAAAGAAGGACTGTTGGCGTGGACCAGGGGCGTTGCGGCAAATCTGGCCAGAAAACCTCAAGGTGGCGACACCGATCAAATCAAGGCTATCGCCTCGGGCGAAGGTGACATTGCGATCGTCAACAGCTACTACATGGCCCGATTGATGGTGTCTGAGAACCCGGCCGAGCGGGAGTTGCTCAAAAATATCGGCATCGTGTTTCCAAACCAGAGCGATCGCGGCGCGCACATCAACGTGAGTGGCGGTGGTATCACGCGACATGCAAAGAATCCCGAAAGTGCAAAATTGTTTCTCGAATTTCTTGTGAGCAAGGAAGGTCAGGAGATCTTCACGTCTTCAACAAGGGAGTATCCGGTGCGCAAGGATGCCCCTGTGCCTGAAATTCTCAGGTCGTTTGGAACCCCCAAGTTTGACGTCAAAGCGATCAAGTCGATAGGGCAATTCACCCCCGAGGCAGTCAGAATTCTCGACGAGGCCGGATGGCGGTGAGGTTTTGGACCCGACTTCCTCTTTTTATTTTGGTTCTTGCCTTTCTCGCTCCGATCATTTCCTTGGTCGTTGAGGCGGGAAATTCTTTTTGGCGAGAGTCAATCCCGCTGCGGGCTGCGAGGCTGGTCGACTACAGCGTGAACTCGGTTCTGCTGGTGACGGGAAGTCTTCTGGGGGCCACCATTTTTGGATTGTCGTCGGCGTGGTTGTGTGCGCGTCGTGAATTCACGGGGCGATGGGTGCTTTTGTGGGGGTCAATTCTGCCTTTGGCTGTTCCCGGTTATTTGGCGGCCTACAGCTGGGTTGATTTTTTGATAGATGCCGGCTTTCCCGGCGGACAACTGCGCAATCTTCCGTTTGCCTGCCTGATATTTTCTGTTTGTTTGTCGCCTTATGTTTTTCTTCCTGCCTATGCGGCACTCGTCCAGCTTCCCGGCAGCCTTCTTGAAAGCGCGAGGCTGTTGGGGCTAAATGGTTTGCGGTTGTTTTTGGCAGTCGAGCTTCCTCTCATCCGCTCATCCCTGGTTGCAGGTGTTTTGATGGCTGGATTGGAAGTTCTGGCAGATTTCGGAACAGTGGATTTCATGGCGGTCGACACCTGGACCACAGCGATTTATCGGACCTGGTTTGGTCTTGGTGACAGGGGCACGGCTTCGCTTTTGGCAGTGGTTCTTTTTGCTGTGTCTGCTCTGGTCCTTTTCCGTGATTCACGAAGCAGGAGTAAAAGAAGTCTTGCGGGGTCCACCCGAAAGACTGCCCCATTGCGGAGGAGCAAGCGGTCGTTGCTGAGCATCCTGCCGATTCTCTTGCCTGCTGCCACGCCGGGTGTTCTTGGGTGTCTGATGCCGGTTTCGATTTTGTCGACCCGGGTATTGCGGAATTGGTCGTCGTTGGAGATCTGGACAACCATCCATGAGCCGATTCTCACCACCTTGTTTGTTGCCGCAGCGGCAGGACTGACTGTCGTTTCGATTGCGCTGGTATTGGTGTGGACCATCCGGACGGAATCGAATCCGGCGATCCGATTTTTTGCGCGCGTAAGTTCGCTTGGATATGCACTTCCTGGCGGCGTGCTGGGTCTGGGCTTGCTGATTTTCCTTGCTCCTCTTTATCTCACGGGAACCTTGGTGGGGTTGTTGTATGGATACAGTGTCCGCTTTGCCACCATCGGCACATCCTCGATAGAAGCACGTTGGCAATCCATTCCCACCCTCTATGAATCACAAGCCCGCCTTTTGGGCTGTTCGGCCGCCGGGGCTTTTTTCAGGGTCACGCTGCCGTTGTTGCAGCGCAGTATCCTGTGTGCATTCGTCCTGACAACGATTGATGTGATCAAGGAGTTGCCGGCGACCATGCTGTTGCGTCCTTTCAATGTGGAAACTCTTGCCATCAGGACCTACAACCTTGCATCGGATGAGCGGCTGGCCGAGACAGCCCCATCATCACTGGCGATGGTTTTGTTGTGCGCAGCAGGAGTTTTTGCTGCCCAAAAACTGGGAGCATTTTCTGTTGGTGAAGACGGCAATCGCGGAGAGAAAAATGACAGAAAAACCAGTCTCACTTGAACTCAGGAACGTCGTCTTTGGCTATTCCAATCAGGAGCCCACAATCAATGGACTCTCGATTTCCATTCGAGCCGGAGAACGCGTGTCGGTGCTGGGAAACTCGGGAATCGGTAAAAGCAGTTTGCTGCGCGTGATTGCAGGCCTTGAACGGATTTCCGCCGGCATGATTTGTCTTCACGAAAAGATTGTTTCGGGTCCTGGTCACCATGAATTGCCTGAACGTCGGCGCGTGGGAATGGTATTTCAAGATTGGGCAGTTTTCCCGCATCTGACGGTTTTTAAAAACATCGCGTTCGGACTTGCCACAAGAGGCACTTCTCCTGAGGATCGAGGGCGGGTTGAGCAAATGTTGCAGGAATTCGAAATTTCCGAATTGTCCGGTCGCATGCCCGACACACTCAGCGGCGGACAACTCCAGCGGGTCGCCTGTGCACGTGCAATAGCCCCGCGTCCGGAAATTCTTTTGTTGGACGAAGCATTTTCAAGCCTGGATGTGGATTTGAGGGGGCGTGTTCGTCAACAGGTCATCACAGCACTCGAACACGAAGGAACAACAAGCCTTCTCGTGACCCATGATCCCATCGAGGCTTTTGAATTTGCACATCGTGTTTTCACATTGGAAAATGGCCGGCTGATTGAGAAAAAAAAACCCGCTGCAACATGATGGTGTTGGAGCAGCGGGGTATCACTGATCAGCGCAGCGCAGCCTTGAGGGTGTCGCCGATTTCGCCAGCGCTCAATACGGTATGGATACCGCATTCACGCATCGCTTCGTATTTTTCTGCAGCTGTGCCCTTGCCGCCTGAAATGATGGCTCCGGCATGGCCCATGCGCTTGCCTTTGGGAGCTGTCTGGCCAGCAACAAAACCAACAACTGGTTTCTTCATGTTGGCCTTGATCCATTCGGCAGCCTGGATTTCAGAAGTTCCACCAATTTCACCAATCATGATGACTGCGTCGGTGTCGGCATCCTTGTTGAACAAGTCGAGAACGTCGATGAAGCTTGTTCCGTGCAGAGGGTCGCCACCAATACCCACACATGAGCTTTGGCCAATGCCCAGAGCCGTCAGCTGACCCACGGCTTCGTAGGTGAGTGTTCCAGACTTCGAGACAACACCAACCCGGCCAGGCTTGTGGATGTGGCCAGGCATGATGCCGATCTTGCAGGCGCCGGGAGTGATGACGCCAGGGCAGTTCGGGCCAATCAGGCGGCTTTTGCCGTTGGCATGCCCCAAGGCTTTCTTCACCCTCAACATGTCGAGCACGGGAATTCCTTCGGTGATGGCAACGATGAGTTCAATACCAGCATCGATGGCTTCGAGGATGGCGTCGGCAGCAAATGGAGGCGGAACAAAGATCATCGTTGCATTTGCGCCCGCTTCTTTGCGTGCTTCATAGACCGTGTTGAAAATAGGGCGATCGAGCACCTTGGTGCCGCCCTTGCCGGGGGTCACGCCACCGACGAGATTGGTTCCATACTCGGCGCATTTTTCGGAGTGAAAGAGTCCGGCGCTGCCGGTGATGCCCTGACAAATGAGGCGAGTGTCTTTGCCAACCAGAATAGCCATTTGAGAAGTCCCCTTGGTTCAAGCTTTGAATTCAAAATAAAACTGCAATCAAGCCGACGATTGGTTCAGCGCACTGCGCGAACAATCTTTTCTGCTCCATCGCTCATGGAATTGGCCGCAATGATGTTCAGCCCGGAGTCGCCCAGGATCTTCTTGCCCAGTTCGACGTTCGTTCCTTCGAGGCGCACCACCAACGGAACTTTCAGGCCAAGCTCTTTGGCAGCAGCGACAATGCCATTGGCAATCACATCACACTTCATGATGCCGCCAAAGATATTGACGAAAATTCCGCGCACGGCCGCATCCTTGAGGATGATTCGGAACGCTTGCGTCACGGTTTCTTGGTTTGCTCCACCGCCTACATCGAGGAAGTTGGCAGGTTGTCCGCCTTTTTGTTTGATGATGTCCATGGTTGCCATGGCAAGTCCTGCGCCGTTCACAAGACAGCCGATGTTTCCTTCCAGCGAAACGTAGCTCAAACCAAATTTTGAGGCTTCGAGTTCGCGTGAATCTTCTTCTTCGTAGTCACGAAGATCCTGGATTTCCGGATGACGGAACAGAGCGTTTTCGTCGAATGCCATTTTGCAATCGAGAATTTGCATCTGGCCATCTTTCGTTACTGCCAGAGGATTGATTTCAATCATTGAGCAATCGAAAGCCATGAACGCGTTGAAAAGTCCGCGCAGGGTTTTGTCGAATTCTTTTGCGAGTGGGCCTGTGAATCCAAGACGTGCGCTCATCATGCGAATTGTGAACGGCATGAGGCCAACCGTGGGGTCGATGTTTGCGGTGACGATTTTTTCAGGATGCTTTTCTGCAACCTCTTCGATGTCCATTCCGCCTTCGGTGGATGCCATGACGCCAATGGAATCGGCTTCACGATTGACCACAAAGCTCAGGTAATACTCCTTGGCAATATCGGAGCCCTGGGCAACGAGAATTTTGTGCACTTTTTTGCCTTGATGACCCGTTTGCGGCGTGACCAGTTGCATGCCGATAATCTTGCTCGCCCAGTCGCGTGCTTCGTCTGGTGTGCGGGCCAGCTTCACGCCCCCACCCTTTCCGCGACCGCCGGCATGGATTTGTGCTTTGACCACAGCAAGGGCGCCGGGGCCAAAGGAACGTGCTGCCCATTCCGCTTCGGTGGGTGTGTAGCAGAGTTTTCCCTTGGGAATGTTCAGGCCGAATTTCGCCAGAAGTTCCTTGGCCTGATACTCATGGACGTTCATTGGGATACTCCTCGAACAAAACGGTTTTGATGTTTGTCGCTCATCGTGGCGGCAAACGATTTATGGCTATGTAGAGTCCAGAAAAACCTTACACAAAAAACAAAGGCCTCGCTATCGCGAGGCCAGTGTAAAAGCAACGATTCCATGTGGATTTGCGCCACATGGATGCCAAAGGCGGATATTACATCATTCCGCCGTAGCCAGCGCCGGCGCCCGGAGCAGGAGCCGCTTTGTCGTCCTTGGGACGCTCAGCGATCATGCACTCGGTTGTGAGCAACAGCGAAGCCACGGATGCTGCGTTCTGCAGAGCGGAACGGGTCACCTTGGTCGGGTCGATGATGCCAGCGACAACCATGTCTTCGTACTTCTCGTCCTTGGCGTTGAATCCGAAGGTTGTGGTTGTATTTTCGCGTACCTTTTGCAGGACAACAGATGGCTCTTGACCTGCGTTGTTGGTGATTTGGCGGAGAGGCTCTTCAACAGCGCGGATGATGATGTCTACACCGAAACGCTCGTCGCCCGAAACCTTCTCGCGCAGCGCGGGAAGAACCTTTTGAGCACGAATCAGGGCAACACCACCGCCAGGAACGATGCCTTCTTCAACGGCTGCACGAGTCGCGTTGAGAGCGTCTTCGACGCGGGCCTTCTTTTCCTTCATTTCTGTTTCAGTTGCTGCACCGACGCGAATCACGGCAACGCCGCCAGCCAATTTCGCCAGACGCTCCTGGAGCTTCTCGCGATCATAGTCACTGGTCGTGTCTTCAACTTGCTTGCGCAGCTGCTTGATGCGGGCTTCGATATCTTTCTTCGCGCCCTGGCCGTCGATGATGGTTGTGTTGTCTTTGTCGATGCGGATGCGCTTGGCAACACCGAGCTGTTCGAGCGTGGTGTTTTCCAGCTTCATGCCCATCTCTTCCGAGATCACAACACCGCCAGTGAGGACGGCGAGGTCTTCGAGCATGGCCTTGCGGCGATCGCCGAAGCCAGGAGCCTTGACAGCAACCAGCTTGAGGTTTCCTCGCAAGCGATTCAACACCAGAGCAGCGAGTGCTTCGCCTTCAACATCTTCAGCGATGAGCAGAAGAGGCTTGCCGGTGCGGACAACTTTCTCAAGAATTGGCACGAGGTCCTTGAGGCTTGAAAGCTTCTTGTCGAACATCAGAACGTAAGCGTCTTCGTAGTTGACTTCCATGCGCTCTGGTTCGTTGACGAAGTAGTTGGACAGGTAGCCGCGGTCGAATTGCATGCCTTCAACAACTTCAAGAGTGGTGTCCATGCCCTTGGCGTCTTCAACCTGGATAACGCCTTCCTTGCCCACTTTTTCCATCGCGTCGGCGATGATGTTGCCGATAGCTGTGTCGGAGTTGGCAGAAATGGTGCCGACCTGTGCGATTTCGGTGCGGCTGTTGGTTGTCTTGCTGAGCTTCTTGAGTTCACTCACGACTTCTGTCACGGCCTTGTCGATACCGCGTTTGAGGTCCATTGGGTTGTGACCAGCAGCAACCAGCTTGACGCCTTCGCGATAGATGGCTTGAGCAAGAACAGTAGCAGTTGTTGTTCCGTCACCGGCAACGTCGGAAGTCTTGGAAGCGACTTCCTTGACCATCTGTGCGCCCATGTTTTCGAACTTGTCTTCAAGTTCGATTTCCTTCGCAACAGTCACGCCGTCTTTGGTCACGTTGGGTGAACCGAAAGACTTGTCGATGGCAACGTTGCGGCCGCGTGGGCCCATGGTGATTTTGACTGCGTCGGCGAGGATATTCACGCCGGTGAGGATTTTCTTGCGAGCGTCTTCGCCGAAGTTGATCATTTTGGCTGTCATATAAAAACTCCATTTGACAAAAAAGTCGTGAGGGAACTTTGATTAGTTGTTGATGATTCCAAGAATGTCGTCTTCGCGGAGAATGAGGTGTTCGCCGCCATCGACCTTGATTTCGGTTCCGCTGTATTTGCTGAACATCACGCGGTCGCCAACTTTGACTTCCATTGGGCGGAGGTTGCCGTCAGCCAGAACCTTGCCGGCGCCAACTGCAACGACAGTTGCTTCCATCGGTTTTTCCTTGGCGTTGTCGGGAATCAAAATTCCACCGGCAGTTTTGGTTTCTTCTTCGACGCGCTTTACCAAAATTCGGTCTGCGAGGGGTCGGACTTTCATGAGGCCTCCTGTAAATGTGGTTCACCCATAGCAAAGATTGCGGAGAATGCACAATGACTGGTCAAGTTGAGTTCAAAGACCATCAGTGTTGCATTCCGCTCACTGTGCGAGGGAATCTAAGCGGGTGTCGACAGCTGTCAACAGTGCTCCCGCACGGACCAGGGGATCAGCTGAGAATTCAGTTATCACAGGCGGTTGAAACTGGTTTACCTTACAGAACAACATGTTCCTTGTACTCGCCAAAGACCTCGCGCAGCGTGTTGCAGATTTCGCCGACGCTCCCATAGGCCCTGACTGCTTCGAGGATGAATGGCATCAGGTTTTTGTCGGTTTGTGCAGCAGCCTTGAGAGCTGCAAGAGCAGACTGAATACGGGCAGGGTCTCTGTTTGCTTTAATTTCTCGCAGCTTTTGGATTTGGTTTTGTTCAACAACCCGGCTGATTCTCAAGAGACCTTTGGCAGCAGGCTCATCGATTTTGAACTTGTTGACGCCAACGATGATTCTTTTGTCTGACTCGATGTCTTTTTGATAGCTATAGGCCGAGTGCTGGATGGCTGCTTGAATGAAACCTTGTTCAATTGCGGGAACAACTCCACCCAACGCGTCGATTTTGGTGATGAGAGACGCAGCTTCCTGTTCGATGCGATCGGTTGTTGCTTCCACATAGTACGAGCCCGCCAGAGGGTCGACGGTTTCTGCCACGCCCGATTCATGTGCGATGATTTGTTGAGTTCGAAGCGCAATGCGCGCGGATTCTTCACCAGGAAGAGCCAATGCCTCGTCGCGCGAGTTGGTGTGAAGGCTTTGTGTGCCACCCAGGACGGCCGCAAGAGCCTGGATCGTGACTCGCACAATATTGTTGTCTGGCTGCTGTGCTGTGAGCGTTGATCCGGCTGTTTGTGTGTGAAAGCGCAACATCCAACTTTTTGGATTTTTGGCCTTGAAACGCTCTCGCATGATTTTGGCCCACAGCCGACGTGCTGCCCTGAACTTGCCAACTTCTTCGAGGAGGTCGGTAAAGGAATTGAAGAAAAAGCTGAGCCGCGGCGCAAAATCGTCAACGTCGAGACCTGCGTCTATGGCAGCCTGAACGTACGCGATGCCGTTCGCCAATGTGAAGCCTACTTCTTCTGAAGCAGTGCTTCCTGCCTCGCGAATGTGATATCCACTAATCGAGATGGTGTTCCATTGTGGAACCTTTTCTCTGCAATAGGCAAATATGTCGGTGATGAGTCGCATCGATGGACGGGGCGGAAAAATATACGTTCCGCGTGCAATATATTCCTTTAAAATATCGTTTTGAATTGTGCCGCGCAGTTGGTCCGATGACACACCCTGTTTCTCGCCCACCGCGATATACATGGCAAGCAGAACACTCGCCGATGCATTGATCGTCATGGATGTAGAAATTTTGTCGAGCGGAATTCCTTTGAGAAGAATTTCCATGTCGGCAAGAGTGTCGATCGCAACGCCAACTTTTCCGACTTCTCCTGTGGCGTATTCAGAATCTGAATCATAGCCAATTTGGGTGGGCAGGTCGAAGGCAACGCTCAGACCAGTTTGGCCTTGTTCAAGCAAATACCTGTAACGCGCGTTGGATTCTTCTGCTGTTGCAAACCCCGCATACTGGCGCATCGTCCAGAATTGACTGCGGTACATTGTGGGATGCACACCCCGGGTGAAAGGAAATTCTCCTGGATTTCCGAGTTCGTCTTTGAATTTGGGTTCAGGACGAAGTTGTGAATCAGTGTAAAGCGCATCAACCTCGACGTTCGAAGCTGTGACGAATTTCTCGGCACGCATTTTTGCTGGTTTGGTTTTCTCTGACACGTGTTCTGTTCCTTTGGTTCGATCTTTTTATATTATTTGTTTGTGTCTGTTTTTGATCTGCGCCCCGGAAATTCTGCCCAAAAAGATTCCGAGAAGATCTTGTCGTATGCTGATTTTATGTCAGGAAATTGCTTCAAGCCCGCCGGAGACTCAATGAGCGTTGAAATGTCACGTCCCCAAATAAGACGGCCGCTGTTGGTGTCGACGAGCAGAAGCGCAATTCCAAATCTGACCGAATAAACATCTTTGTTTGTGAATTTTTCCAGCGACGTCACAATCGGCAAAAGGACCGAGTCGGAATTCTGCACCGCGAGTGAGAACTGATTCAGAAGCGGAACCCAGCGCTGGGATTTGAGAAGACAATGTTTGTAGAAATCAAGAAAGTTTTTGCGCGCACGACATTCACTGGTCAGGAGCAAGGTTTCTCTTGCCGAACCGCTGTTGGCCAGTTGCCCCATGGATCGCATCTCTGTTTCCAAATTGGAAGAAAGACCCGGAGAAGACTTCAATGAGGTTCTCACGGACTGAAATCCGATGCCGTTGACGCCCGGTTGGTTTTTGAATGCGTTCAGAATTTTTGCTTCCACAGCAGTGACAATTTCACCTGAGGAAAGTGCACCCGGATCGAGAGACGTCTGTTCGCTGGGGTGAGGAATCAACAGGGTTGGAAAAGCTGCAATTCTTGCCGGGTTGAGCGCCACTGCTTCAGGTTGGACTCCTTGCCTCAGCGTGGGTGTGGAGGTGCAAGCGGTGATTGGCGATAAAAACATGATCCCCAAAAAGCAAAACAAAATCAATGTCTGCACGTGAAGCCTCCCCGCCCTCAAACGGTCTGTATTGTCGACAGACCATAGCGATTCGCTTCCCGTTTGTCATGTG
>JBDLRR010000111.1:0-4818 GCA_039799985.1 Pseudomonadota bacterium
CATCCCTGACACGTTCTCGTGGAATCCTTACCAAGCCATCAAGGATTCCAAGGTGCAATTCAAATCTGAAGATCTCGACAAACGTCGAGGTGTTGTTGTGGGCTCTGAAAAACAGGAAAAGTCATCCCAAAAAAGCGAAGCAGATCCGAAAGCTCCCGTATCTTCTCCAACGCCTGGAGGAACGAGTCAGGATCAGAATTCATGTGAGATTCACAAGATAAACAACGAATCAATCAATTCTCAAGACACGTCTTCCAGCACGCCGACTCCATCACCTTCAGGGAGTACAAAATGAATAACAAGATGCTTTTTTCGGTTCTGAAAAAAATGTCGATTCTCATTGCCATCACAAACTTCATCTCGGGATGTGGATCCAGCACCAGCACCATGGTTGGAAACCCTGGAAATCCGGTCGCCCGGGCAGGAAACACCGGAACATCTGCCGGTGCTGAAGGAAAAACCGGCTCCACGGCTCGCTTCAACGTGATGAACAACAAACTTTATACGATTTCAGGTGGTGGAATTGCGGTGTTCGACATCACTACCCCTGCGAATCCAACCCGCTCCGGTTTTACAGCTGTGGCAGGAGACATCGAAACCTTGTTCAACGACGGGAAAAACCTTTTCATTGGTGCGCAATCGGCAATGTACATCTATTCGGTCGTCAATCCCGATCGACCCTCGGCACTGGGCATCCAACGCCATGCACGTTCTTGCGACCCGGTCGTGACATCAGGCGACCTCGCGTACGTCACGCTTCGAAGCGACAATCAAAGGTGCATGGGAAATACAAACGTCCTCAAGGTGATCAACATTCAAGACCCATACCAACCCTTCGAGGTCAGCTCGCTGCAAATGTTCAGACCGACAGGATTGGGAATTGCCGACCAACGCCTTTTTGTGTGCGATGGGCGTTTGGGAATGGTGGAATTCGACCTTGGAATGCCGGGCGATCCCAGAGAAATGAACAGTGTGAGGGATGAAATCTGCAGCGACATCATTCCGCTGGAAAAGACCATCATCACCACCGGCGCCTCAGGCATCAGCCAATACGATATCGAACAAGGCAGATTGGTTCGCTTGAGTCGCATTGACATTGAAAAGTGACGGAACGGACTCAAGAAGCCGAACGATCGGGCTCCACAGTTTCTGGCGCAATCTGGGCGGCCTGTCGCTCCTGTTCTTCTGCCAAGGCCATGAGTCTCTCGCGCGAGGGAAGAACAACAATACCTGAGGATGCCATTTCGCTGAGCTTGCCGAGCAGTACCTTGATGGATGCCGGCACTCCCTTAAGAAGATTTTCCCGATATGCATCGTCTTTTGCCATGTTGTCGAGTGCATCCTCTGTCAGGATCCGCTTCCTTTCAGGGAACAACTTGAGCACTCCCGTTCTGACATCTTCAGGTGCAGCAAACAGAACTGCGGTACCGGGCTCCAGCTCAAGCAGCGCGAACAAATTCTCGAGCACCGAGATGGGTTGCGCCCAAAGGTCTTCGACCGTGGCACGCACACCAATCACCTCGAGCAACAATCTGGCATTGAATTCAAGACCCTTGGAAATCAACTCGATTTCATCCTGATCCGCTGCGCTCACCACCGATTGCAGGAATTTCTTGTCTTCCTCGAATTTTGCCTTCTTCTCGTCGAAAATGTTTTTGGTAAATTTCTCAAGAACGTCTTCAGAAATCCTCTTGCCATGATGAACGATTTCACCGAGTGAGTTGAGAACATTCTTGGACAACGAATTTTCCATCTTTCGAATGATTTTCAGCATTCGGTCGGGAGGAAGTATGGTCAACATGGCACCAGCCTGCTCAGGTGAAAGGCCATCGATGGCACGTGCGACATCCTCATCGCTATAGGAAAGCATGACCTGGGCAAACTGTTTGTCGCTTCCGTCTTTCATAAGGACGTCTGTTGTTGCCAGCATCGTGCGCAGCTCGTTGACCCGATTGAAAAGCGTGCTGGCCCGGACGCGCTTGATTGATCCGGTGAAGTAAGCCCGTTGCAACAATCTGCGCGCGTAAGGCGAGAAGGTTGCGAACACCTGTTGCGACAGCTCGGGACCCAACAGGTCGAAAATTGCCACCACCTCTCCGTATTTTTCTTGCTCAACGATCTTGGAAAGAACTGCTCCTGAAGTCTTGAGATCCCGCACAACCTGAGTGCGCAGCTGATCGGCAGCCTCCTTGAACTGAGGCTTGCTGTCGAATTCGACCAGCAAGTCCTCCTTCTCGAGTTCTGGCTCATCTGATTTGTCGTTAGAGAATGGTTCTGTTTGCTTTGGCAATGGCATTTGCTCGGGACCCGCCCGCATCGCCTTGGCGACTTCTGCAGTACCACTGAAAATCGAGCGACCAAGGAACCGGAGCCCCAGGATGACAAAGATTCCCAAGACAACCAGTGCGACAAAAAGAACCGATACGATACCCGCTCCGGTCGCAAGAAGTCGCGTCAGGAGCGGCTTTTCCTTGATCATTCGCTCGTTGAGGTTCTCGCTGTTGAGAAGCTCCTTGCTGAGCTCGGCCTTTTCCTTGCGTTCCTTTTCCAGTTCCGATTCGAGTCTCTTTTCTTTCTCTGTCTGAATTTTTTGCAGATTTTCGAGCTCAATTTCACGGTCAAGTTCTATCGATTCACGCTTGAGCTGATACTCGCGTTCAAGCTTTCTCATCTCTTCGCGTCCTTGGGTCTTGATGGCACGTTCCTGCAAGGGAAGCGGCAACGAAATCGGCTTGCTCTCAACCGATTCTATGTTGTTTCCACCTAGATCAAACTGAGACTGCAATGCGGTGATGACCGGAGACCATTCGCCTTCCGAGAGATACTCTGCAACACCAACTGTGATGTTGGCACTCTTCAGATATTTTCGGAGAGAATCATAATCCTTTCTGGAAAGAGCAGAGATGAGGGTCGGTGCGTCTTCAACGGCGATAGAGTTCGCCAGCTGTTCGATTTTCTTCCTGTCGAGAGTTGATTCGATTTCAATCGTGTATCCCGTTCTCTCTATTCTTCGGGACAGAAAATCATCGACCTTCAGTTCGAGAGTCTCCTTGACCCTACGCTGGATGGCAGACTCAACTTGCCGGTTCATTTTCTTCCGCTCGGCTGGGTCAACTGTCTTGCTTTGGGCAGGTTGATCAGACGACTGTTCCTGCGCAAGAACTTGTCCTTGCGCAAGAACTGTCAATCCAATCAATGCTCCAATCAAAACAAGTCTCATACCTGCCCTAATCCTGTGGCATCAGCTTTGGAACCGATGGCAACGGTGGCGCCCTCGTCACGTCATTCAACTGCTCTCTTGTCTTCCTTTCTCTTGCTCTGCGTTTTTCGCTTCTTGAAACGGGTTGTTCGACTTTGCGTTCTTCCTGAATAACGGGATTCAGGGAACGCGCCCTCATGGACGTTTCCCCGCCTCCTGAACTGGAGTCCCTTCTTTGTTCCGCACGCTTCTGCAGAATCGTCTTGTTCGGCAAACGTCTTGGAATGTCTTCTTTGGGCTCGGGTGGCTCTGTCCTCGTGTTCACGCGCGGTGGACTCACGTCATTGGATGAACTTTTGTTCTTGTTCACGCGAGTCTGCGGAACTGGATTGTCTTCCTCTTCATCTTTCGGAAGAATCTTGTTCAGCCTCTCTTGGATTTTTTTGGCATCGGAAGCCTCGATGACATCGATTTTTTGATTCTGCTTGTGCAGGACAACCTTGATGACAACTCGCCGTGACAAGCTTTCGAGATCAATTTTGAGCGAGTTTTTGTCGATTTTTTCCGGCAACACCAACGGCCTGGAATCACCGTAGCCTGCGATGCTCCAATTGGATGCGCCGACTCCTTCGGATTTGAGGTACGTCACGACTGCACCGGCTCGCTCGCTTGAAACTTCCCAAGCCCCTTGGAGTTTTGCAGAGCCTGCGGAGTGAGCGGGCATGTTGCGCAGCTCGGCATACATGTCGCTGCCGGTGTGACCTTCCACGAGGATGCTGCGTGGATGATCGTTCTTTCTGAGTTCGTCTGCCAAACGGGCCAGGACGGCCAGACCTTCGTTTTTGAACTTTCCGGAATAGGGCTTAAAAAGCACATCGGTCGGAATGACAATTTCGAATCCGTCGTAGTCGCTTTGGGTCGGAGTTGATTTGGTGCGCACAAGATAACCGTTGCCGAGATTGGCAACCTCAACTGCAGCAGCGTTGAGGTTAGCGTAAGCCTTGTTGCGCACAGATTGCGTGCTGTTGGCCACCTTCACATCTGTCAACACCAACATTCTGCGCGCGGTTTCGTTTTGAGGATCGAGTTCCATCGCACGTGACAACGAACGCACGGCCTGCTCGAACATGCCCTGATAAAACCGATAGCTGCCAACGATTTGATGAAATCTTGAAGAGCGCTCGAGACGCTTTTCTGCTTCGACAATTGCTTTCTCTGCTTCTTCCTTTGTGCCACCATAGAGGGTCTGCTGGAGGTCGATAAGTTCGCCTGCCATCTGATCAACGACCTTTTTGTGGACATCAAACGGCAGACTCTGGATGAATTTTTCATCATACGGAATCAGCTTCACCGAGATTTTCGATACGGTGGAATTCTGAAATGGAACGACCAAAGACATCGGGACATGCCCCTGCGCCTCAACAACAACTCCCGAAGTCGAAAGTGCTGTGACTTCCTCTGTCGACAACGGCGTGCGACCCAGGAGTTTGGCTTTACCACCGGATTTGTCCATCAGGTAGACTGCAGAGTCTGTTGGAATTGATTCCAACAGAATCGTGTGGGAACAAGATATCTGTAGCAATAAAACGACGCTTATCGTTGCACGCACAATGTGCGTT
>JBDLRR010000112.1:0-3693 GCA_039799985.1 Pseudomonadota bacterium
ATTCACACCGGGTTTCACGTGCCCTGTGCTACTCGGGATACGCGCTCAGAACGATTGGTTTCGCTTACGAGTCTTTCACTCTCTATGGACAGGCCTTCCAGCCCATTCAGCTACCGTTCGCATCCTAAATGCACGTCCCACAACCCCAGCCCTCTTGCGAAGATTGGTTTGGGCTGTTCCAATTTCGCTCGCCGCTACTTTCGGAATCACTTTTTTGTTTTCTTTTCCTTCGGGTACTAAGATGGTTCAGTTCCCCGAGTTCGCTCGTTGCAAGCTATGTATTCACTTGCCCGTACTCCTGACGGAGTGGGTTTCCCCATTCAGACATCCCCGGATCAAAGCTTATTTGGCAGCTCCCCGAGGCTTTTCGCAGCCTATCGCGTCTTTCGTCGCTTCTCGATACCTAGGCATCCTTCGCATGCCCTTACTGCGCTTGATGATTCCCACTGGGAAACACCCTTGCGTTTTTTTTCCGGCCCACTCAGCGATGAGCGATGAAGAAAGAGCGTTGATTTAAACACTCACAACACGCAGCGTTGAGTTGCGTGTGCCTCATCTGAAGCCGGCTCTTCACGTTGGAACCCACAAGCACGGGGTTCTCAGCAATCTCTGATTGCTGGTCAGTACAACGAGAAGTCTTTTAATCAGTAAGAACTTTCTCACCTATGAACTTTTCAAAGAACACTGCTCCTTTACCGGAGCGCTCGGGGTGGTATCACCGGGGACAAAGGTCGTCAATGGTGAGTTGAGAAAAACTCGTTGGGGACTCAAAAATCGCCCCTTGCGTCCTATTTTGTTTAATTATTCTGGTACGCGAGGTGTGAATATTGGCCCCCCACATGCGACCAACTTTCGCCTTCAGCTTTGCTGTTCCGTAGGCCTGGACATCGAATTTCAGCACCGAGTTGGGGATCGAAAAAACAAAACACCCAGGAAAAAACCTGGGGTGTTCTTGTTGCAATCAGCTATCACGTTGGCGATTCGGCCGGGGAGATTAAAGCTGAAAACCAAAACCAATAAGTGCCTCTTGTTCATGAGGCTCCGTTTTGGGAAACTTCAGGAAATAAAAATTGTATTCAACCGTTGCTGTGAAAGCCTTGAGAAGTCGGGCATTGAATCCAGCGGTGGCCATTGCGTTATAGCGAATCGGATCATGGATCGATTTTTGTGTATTGGTCGCATTGTCGGTCACATTCACAAACCGCTCGCGCGCCCTCACTCCTGCACCAATATTCAACCGCAAGAAATTTCCAAGTCGGGGTTGAATGGTCAGTTTCGCCTGCCCGACTCTTTGCTCTTCGCTGTATTTGTAGGTTGCATCCTGAGAGTTTGGATCAACGTTTGCGTCCTTGGTGAAATCGATGTCGCCGTATTCGTCGCGCATGGCGACCGCCTTACGGGTTTGGTCCAGTTTATTCGTGCCGCCCTGGACTTGAAGATGGAAGAGTCGGGAGAGCTTCATGCTCAGGCGGAGACCGTAGGTGGTCCGCTGTGCAACACTCTCTTCGGTGGCTTCAGTGCTGGAAGTTTTTTTGCCCACCTGGTTGGGTTTGATGGCTTTGGTCGAGCTCACAGAGGCATAGGGAACAATTTGAATCCCACCGGCTGCAAGTGCCGTTCCGCTCTCAGCTGTCAACAGACCGAAACCAATAAACAAAATCGAAAATTTGGCTGCCATTATGAGACCCATGGCAAATCCCCCCCTGGTTTGCCTCAGGTATCGGAACAAAGTGACCGAACAATGAATGCAGGGCTGCCAAAATGTGGACGGAACCTTTTGACCCACTTCGGAAAACGTCGGAATATGGGGTAGAAAGCAAATGGGTTCAGGGGCGATACATTGAGTAGAATTGTCTTTTGCGACACGGACCTCCGCGCCAAACTGCATTATGCCCACATCGATGCAATCGAATTGGGGGCCAATGATTGCAGCTATGATGTTATTGAAGATCAGCCCACTTCAGCCATTTGCCATGAGATGCATGAAGACAACGAGTGTTTCTATATTGTTGATCCAATCGGCCTTCTGCATGCTGTTCAGAAATGTGGTCTGAAGCCTGATCATCGCACCATTCTGTTGTTGTCTGAGAAAGACAATTCGATGTTGGCGCCGATTTCCTCGATTCTTGGAAATCTGCGTTACGTCTTGGGAGCACCCAATCCTTCTTTGCTGCGTGGTTTCATTGCGTCCGCGTTGGAATTTGAGTTGAGTCAGCAGATTCGCGGAATCGTGCCCAGGCTTTTGAACCCGGAAGGTTTGAATTCGAGATCTATCGTCCTTAAGGACACAGCTATCCGTTCAAAAGTCCAGGAATCCGTGATCGACTTTTTCGCCCAACAACTTCAAATTCACAAAACATCACTTGTGACCGGTATCAACAGCTATCCCAAATACATGGGTGACGTGGTTGACGAGTTTTTGATGAATGCGATTTGGGATGCCCACCCTTTGCGTAGAAGTGCAGACCGTTCGATTCCGCCTCATCTGGATGAGGGTGAACAAATTGAGGTTGACTGCCAATGCGACGGTGCAAACCTGACTTTGTCTGTCACCGACCATCACGGAACTTTTCCTGCTTCCGCATTCGGCAAACCCGTTCGATACGCACTGGGTTTCAAAGATGAACCACAATTGAATGAAGGTCCCGGAGGAGCTGGCCTTGGTCTGCTCATGACGCTCCAGAAGGTTGCCGCACTGTCAATCGAAGTGGAAGCTGGCCAGATCACCCGCTCTGTGGCACTCTTGCGCGGGGATCAACCGTTGCGCGAAATGCAACGGCGTCCGCGTTCGGTCTTGATTTTCGAAAAGAGATAACGATGTTCCAAGACAACTCGACTGTTCTCGATCTGCTCGAATCCTTCGAGCGGTTCACAGTGGCTTTTCCGGCCGACATTCCTTGGTGTGTCGACATGGGACCCAAAGACGCTCCTTTCACCACTGCGATAGGCTCTGCAATTCACGGGAATGAAACCGGAAGCATTCCGGCCGTGGTGTCGTTGTTGGGTGAACTTGCCGAAGAATCGACCCGATTGAAAGGGCGATATTTGTTCTTTATCGGCAATCCGGACGCTGTGAAGTCTGGTACGCGTTTTGTTGAACGAGACCTCAATCGATGTTTTCACCTAAACGATTCATCGACACTTGAGGGCAAACGCTCCATCGAGATCGCAAAAGCGCTCTCGATTGCGGATTTGTTCGTCGACTATCATCAAACCAATCAGCCTGCTGTGTTTCCGTTCTTCACTTTTGCCTGGCACGAAGAGTCATACCGCTGGGCAGCGCACATGCAGGCGGCGCAACATTTCGTGACCCGCGATATGCGCATCGCGTTTTCGAGCGAAGGAATGTGCGGAGATGAATGGCTCAGAGCACGCGGCAAACCTGCCGTGACTCTTGAACTCGGCAAGGCAGGCATGTCACATGCTGCTCATCATCTGACGCTCAACAGCCTGCATCGGATTGTGGGTTTTGTTGAAACTGAACTTGAACAAAACCGTTTGCCGGTTCCTGCAATGCCCGCTCATTCAGAAGATCTGGATTTTTTCGAAGTTGCGGCAAAGCTTCCATGGCCCGGAGACGAGGCATCGCTTTTACCTGGATTTGAGAATTTTCAACACGTGACAGCTGGCACATTGTTGGGTTTTTCAAAGCCAGGAGAACAGATCCTGAGCCCCATCGAAGGGTACCTGATG
>JBDLRR010000113.1:0-2564 GCA_039799985.1 Pseudomonadota bacterium
TTTGTCGAATTGGAATCGGCCGACGTCAACGAACCTATTGTCTGGAAAATCTTCGAGTCACTGAAAAAGAAAAACATCAGCACTCAAGACACTGGCAGCTCTGCTTCGATTCATTCAATCAAGCCAAACTACGAATCACGTCCGTACTCCGCTTCCAGGACGTGAGACAATCTCGAGTGCGTTAAAAACGGAATCGAAGCCGACACCATCGCTCGAAAGTGAGACCTCGCAGGTTCTGCTGGAGCAGTAACCTTGTCTGGCACTCTCACCACCCCAGACAATCTTCCGGACTGCGTTCTCCGAGAGCTCTGGAAGCCACAAGCCCCGATCTCCGGCCATCCCACAGCATGCATTCTGCAAAGGAAATATCGGCTTATCGCAGATTTTTCGCGCCAATTGTTCGAACTTGCCACCCCGACCTGACTTCACAACAGAACAAACCGGAAAGAAGCGGGTCTCTGATTGTAAAGGTGAAATCGACAAGCGTTCGGCAAGCTGCAATGCAAGGTCAACGGGGTCCAGGATCTGCAACTTTGAAAATTTCTCTTTGAGAATCTGCGGAATTTCGCTCGAATCTTCAAACATCGCAAACACACAAGGGCTGTTGTCGACGACGACCGGGATCTTTCCTTCCTGAGAAATCTCAAAAAGTCTCTCAACCATTCGACACAACTTCGCCATAGATTGCTCTGGAAAGCCTTTTGAACTCCACGGCTGACCACAACACAACCCACGCTCGTCAATCACCAGCAGCTCGACGCCAGCGCGTCTACAGCATTCAAAAAGTGGATCATTCAAATTCTCTTCGCAAGTTCCGTTCATTGCCCGCGAAACACAGCTGCGGAAAAGAACAACCCGTTCCAATGAAAAATTTTGTTTTTCGCAGTTCAGATTAACGGGTTCATGAACCGACATCGGCTGCGCAGCAAATGCCTTGTTGTCTACCTTGCCGAGTTTTTCCTTCCACTGCGGCAATCCCAACAGTGTGTTGAGCTTGCGTGATGTCGACTCAAGAATCGAAGGGCCAATAAACTTCTTCATCACTTCTGCTGTTTGCAACGATGCCGAAACAACATTCTCCACCAAAGGCATGGACTCAGCCGCCAATTCCGCCAACCGTCGTGAGGATGGAGTGGAACTCATTGCCCGATGCTTTTTAACCCAGGTGCCGGTGTTGATGCCCACAGGACAAGCCTTTGCGCAAAGTCCATCAACCGCACAGGTCTGTTGAAACGCATAATTGACTTTGTCGTCTTCGACGGACGCAGCATTTCGTTTTTGCGACAATTCTCTTTGAAGAACAATACGACCACGGGGGGAAAGAGTGAGACCCTGGCTCGGGCACACTGGTTCGCAAAAACCACACTCAATGCAAGCGTCAACCAGCTCATCGACAAGTGGACTGGGCTTTAATTCTTCAAGATGAACTCGAGGATTGGAATTGATCACAACCCCAGGATTGAAAATATTCTCCGGATCAAAAATATTTTTCAATTCACGCATCAAGCCATATGCTTCGGTGCCCCATTCCTTTTCAACAAATGGAGCCATGTTCCGACCGGTTCCATGTTCGGCTTTGAGTGCACCTCCATAGCGGACGGCAACACAATCCACCATTTCATCAATAAATTTCTCATATCGGCGAACTTCAAGATCGCTGGAAAAATCTTGCGACAGCACAAAATGAAGATTCCCATCACGGGCGTGTCCATAAATCACAGCATCATGATAATCGTGCTTTTCGAGCAAACCACGCAGTTCAATCGTTCCCCGCGAAAGACTGGCCAAAGGAAATGCGACATCCTCAATGATCACCGAAGTGCCGCGCGGACGCCTTGCTCCCACTGCGGGAAAGATTCCTTTGCGCAATTCCCACAAGTTGTTTTGTTCGCGCGCATCGCTCAAAAAATCTGTCCTGTGGGAAATCTGCTTCCAACTCCGAATTCTCTCTGCCCTTCCCAGAACTTCTTTCAACTGATGGCCATTTTCTTCTTGAGCCTGAAGCAACAAACATGCGCCCTGCTTGTTCAAATCATGCAGAAATTCAGGAATGCCGGGTTGTCCGCGGATGGCTGCAACCGAGGCAAAATCAAGCAATTCAATCGCACTGAAACCCATGCCACGCAGCTCGGGGGTCAAATCGCATGCATCTTCCATGCGTTCGAATGACAAAAGTGCACTCGCGCGATGCGGACGCAGCGGCACGGTTCGCAAAGTCAGCTCAGCCATGAAACCAAGGGTACCTTCTGATCCCACCATCAGATGCGAGAGCAATTCTCCACCATCGTGAAAGTCCAGGAAGGCCTGAAGTCCATATCCGGTTGTGTTCTTGGTCGATGCTTTGCGGCGAATCAAATCGACGAGTGTCATCGAACCTCGAACCTTGTCCCGCAATTCCATGAGCTGGCGGTAAATCTTTGGTTCCTGAACGCGAAAGCGCTCGTCACAACCGGGCTCGCGGGTGTCGAGCACCGTTCCGGTAGAAAGCACAACCTTCATGCCTTCAATTGTCCGGTAGGAGTTTTCTTCTATTCCGCAGCACATTCCACTCGCGTTGTTGGCGA
>JBDLRR010000114.1:0-3839 GCA_039799985.1 Pseudomonadota bacterium
TTCAAGCGACACGCGCAGAACGCTCACGCCTTTGGGAACTCGAAGGTAGTGCCTGTCGACCATAAAACTACCAACCTCTTGTGACACGCTGAATTTTGCCTTCATGGCGGCAGCGTGATGAGGAATGGTCAAGTAGACAGGAATTTCGAACGCCGCCACTGCATCGCGCTTGCCTTCGACGGTGCGATAAGCACGAATGATGGCGCCATGATCACCGGGTGCCAAAGCCTGAATCAATTTCTTGTTGAGGCAAAGATACAAGGAACTTGCCCGCGATGGATTGAGGCCGGTCTTGTTGTCAGGATCAACTGGCAGATCGATTGCTCCCGCACCCACAATGGTCAGCGACGAACTTGCCGTCACATCATCGCTTGCGCATGAAACCGACTGGGGGACTCCCACTTTCAGCCACTGTGATCGGGAACCATAATAGACAGTCTCAAGTGCGAATGATTCAGAACTCGTGTTGAGTTGGCGCAGCAAATCGCCAACCTCTGCGCGGCCCAGGTCTTTCAACATCAAGGCACGGTTGAAATGCACTTCAACCAAATTGTCGACTTCTTCTTCCGTCAACCAAACACCTTGACCAAATTTTCTCTCCGTTTGTGCAGCTCCAACAAGCGCGCCAGTGTTGAACGACTGGCTGCCGTCGTATTTAAGACCGTTGCCCAGCGCCCGCAGCACGCGCACGTTGTAATCAAGTGTCAGGTTCTTTTCTTTTCCTGCTGCAGCACCAGAATTGATAACAACGCCCGAAGCAATGTCAGTGCCGGCCTTCTGTTTCAGTAGCTCCCACGCTCGCGGCAACGACACCATGCCGTAGCCTTGATCGATCCATGTGTAGACTCCCTTGCCCGATGCACCCGTTGCAGGATTGAAAAAATTGGCACGGAAAGGACGCGCGGAATCCATGAACACGCGACGCAAAGTCAGTGCGTCCGTTGGCAAAGGACGGCTTGGATTTCGGACATTGTAGATTTGAGCAGCGTCGAGCAACAAAGCAATTGCCCCGGTCGCTGCAGGAGCAGCCATGGATGTTCCCCAATAGACATCCAAACCACTGCGGCTCCCGGCGGCTGAGTTGAGTTGGATTGTACTCAGCTGGGTTCCCGGCGCAGCGATGTTGGGCTTGAATCCGCCAGCTGCTGTCGGGCCTCGTGAACTAAAGAACATGACAAAATCTTCTTCGCTGTCGTTTGCACCCGCACCCGCTGGCTGTGGCCAGTTGTACTGTTTAGTGATCATGGCAGGTGATGCTGTTGCAGCTACGCTCAACGCGTGTCTTGCGGTGGACGGACTTCCAACCGTTTGCCGACCAGGGCCCGAATTGCCGGCCGAGATGACAAAAAGAACGTCGTAGAGTTCAGTCAAGCGGTTGATCACCGTCTCTTGCACACCATAGCCATCGTTCATTGCCGACAAACCACCCAACGACATGTTGATGATCTTGGCTCCGTTGCGGGCGAGATCGATGATCGCACGGGTGGCATTGCAACCGCTGTTGTTGGAACAGACTCGGTTGACCATCAGTTCGACTTCGGGAGCTACTCCACGAGCTTGGGTGTTTGTGCTGTCATTGCTGATTGTTTTTTGGGCGCCGATAATTCCTGAAACATGGCTACCATGATTCCCCGGATCATACCCCACAATTGCGACACGGGTGAGCTTTTCAGCGCTGGAGCTCGCCTCTTCAGATGACGTGTCAACCGGCACCTCAACCGTGCTCAGCGACAATCCAATTCGCTCGCTCACAACCTCAACAGTGTTGCCCGAAACGTTGAAATCTTTGAGTGGTTTGATGCCCCGAAAATCACGGGTGGCCGAGAAATCAACCAACACCTTTTCGTTGCCCTTGCTGTCTGCTGGCAACACGAAGAAAAAGAATTCGTCATCGGTTTTGCCGTTGGCATTGATGTCGACTTTTTCATCTTCACTTGCGAAGGCCGTTTCGCTCAGAACTCCCAATCTGATGCCGTTGTTTTCAGATTCAAGATTCTCCACCAGCGACTCTGGAAGCAAAAAACTCTCGTTTGAAATTGACTTGAACGGGAGTTGAACCTTCCCATTTTCATCCACCGGCAAGACCCCAGCGGCCAACGCGTCCGGCAACAAGATTTCGGCATCCACGAACACCGTCACGCCATTTTCGTTGGCTTTCAGTGCAGCCGATTCAGCTCTACGAATCTTCAGAGACGCACGTTCCGAAATGAAACCTGCACCCTCATTTGTGAAATCTTTCATGTAAGAAATACGCTGCCGGGAAGACTTCGCGCTGCGGAAAGCTGGATGTGCGTAGGTTACGCCCGTATCAGTGACACCCACCTTTACCCGTTCACCAGTCGGCTTTTGGCCCAGTTCCGTCTCAACAAGGCCGACAAACTGACCAACGCCCATGCGTTCAATGCCACTGAACTGAGACGACGTGTTGATCGCATTTGCTGCCTCAACCCGATTTGACGGGCGACGGACTGCGTGCGGACGTGCATTTGCTTGTGCCCTTGGTGCCAGAAAAACTCCCGCATCCAGACCCTGAATACCGCGCAATTGTGAGTATTCAGCTGCGGCAACCCAACCAGAAAAATATCCGATCTCGGGAGCGTAATAAGTATTTTTGAAGGCAGCCCGCTGCGAAAGCTTGGCTACAATACCGCGCAGCAACTTTTCAGTCTGCTGAGATTTTTCGGCTGCGCTCAACTTAAGCAAGGCAGCATTCGCCTGAACCTTTGCAAAACCCGTTTCAGACAAAAGTCCTTCCACGGGAATGTACGCCCGACCTGAGTCGGAATAGGCGACGGGGACGTGGGAATCAGGAGTGATGTCCAAACGCCTCGTACCCGGTGTCACCGGAGGCAGCTGAAAACCAGGAAGTTCGGATTGACCGGAATCGGGTTGCAAATCCAGACCGCCAACATCACGAGTCAGCTGATTGTTTGTGGGTTTGTTGTTGAACCATCCACAGCCTGCCTGGGATGTCAGGATAAAAGCCGCAAATACAGGAAAAATTGACTTTTTCATGAGTGTAAACCCCTCGCTTTGGCTCGCTGGCCAAAGTGGTAAGGGTTTCGGCGGGAAAGATCAACTGAAATCTTTGTAGAAGTTCAACAATCCCCTATTGCAGGGGCGCAGTATCGTTGGATTCCCCGCGGACCTGTTGGGAATAGGTCCGAATGCGTTCCGCCGTTTCAGCGTCAGGGGCACCCGTACTCAGAGCTTGTTCAGCCTGAGCAGCAAAGCTCTTGGATTCCTGCTGCAGTCGTTCGGAATTTTGCGTGATCATCGCGCGAATACTGCTAACATCTGCGGGATTCAGTGTCGGCGGAAGCTCAACTGCCAAAAGATTCTTTGCGACCTCTTCCGCCATTCTTGCGGTTTCATAGTAACCCGCAGAGCAATATTCCAATCCAGGAACTTCACACGACGCCAGAAACAAAGCTTTCGTTTTGTCGTACTCGGCAACTACAGATTTGATTGCAGCGGGCAGATTCTTCTGGTTTTGAATGTTCCGGTTACGGATTGATGGTGCATCAAGATAAGCGATGCTGTATTTGGCTTTTGCCTGCAGCCTGTAGCCTTCCTGCGAACTGGGCTTTAAGCTCAACATTCTGGCTGCCGTCTTTCGCGAAGCCGGCTCGACTCCCTGACGAAGTTGAATAACAAGAATCTGCGACCGCAAATAAATCTCGTCATCCGCAGATGTGACAAATTTCATCATCCGTTCATAAGCGGCGATCGCCTCGGCGGGTCGACCAAATTTGAAATGAGTGTCGGCAATTTCCTTGGCTATCTTCAACTTCTCAGCGGGGCTTGTGAGCTGAGCCAGATAATTTTCATAATGCGCA
>JBDLRR010000115.1:0-5128 GCA_039799985.1 Pseudomonadota bacterium
GCCGTCGGTGACGGTGACTTCAAAGTCATTCATACCCTCTGCGACTGAAAACCAGCGCTGACGATGCTTGGAACCGGGCAGAAAGTCGATTTTCTCGGAACGTCCGCCTGTCGTGTATTCACGGTCTGTGTACGGAAACGGGTCGGCATTCATCCCTGGAGTCACATTGACAACGCGTACCCTACGGCCAGGCAGCGTCGGAATGCTTGAATCAAAAAAGTATCCGCGAACCGGATCAATGCTCGTTCCTGGGCATGCACCGGTGTAAACAACCTGCTGAAAAACCAGAGAATCCGTGCGAGGGCCGGTGGGAGTGTCGATTACGAACGCGGGAGCAGCAATCGCAGCGGGAAAAATAGTCAAAGATGCCAAAGCGATAAGATTTTTCACGGGAACCTCCTGAGACTTTTTCCGGAACTCATGGAGTGCCTCTAGCACTCAAATACAGCAGGCTCAACGTATAAGTTCAGGTCGACTTTACCCCTTGACGCCACCCAAAGTCAGACCTGAAATCATATACTTACTGGAGTAGAGGAAGAGCAAAACCACCGGTATTGATATGAGAACTGAGCCTGCGGCAAACAGCCCCCACTCGGAATTGAAATTACCTTGGAGTTCATACAACCCCAACGGCCAGGTCCGAAGTCTTGAATCCTGGAGAATCGTCGAGGCCACCAGATACTCGTTCCACGCCTGAGTGAAATTGAACAAAAACACGATTGCCAAAGATGGCTTCGAAAGTGGCAACAAAATGCGGTAAAACGCGCCGAACTCGGTGCATCCGTCGATACGGGCTGCTTCCTCGAGGCTCTTGGGAACCGTGTCGAAATAGCCTTTCAAAATCCAAATCGAAAATGGAAGAGTTGTCACAGAATAGGCAATCACCAAACCTGTATAGGAATTGTTGAGACCAATTTTTGTGAGCACCAGATAGATAGGCAACAGAAGCATCGCTCCGGGGATCATCTGCGTGGTCATCAAAAACAACAAACCCGACTTGCGACCCGGAAAAGAATAACGGGCAAACGCATACGCTGCAGTCGCTGCCAAACAAACACCAATCAAGCTCGTCGAGACTGTGATCAACAAACTATTGTAAAGCCACTGCAAGAATGGCTTTTGCGTCAGGATGTTCAGGTAGCTGTTCAAACTTGCGTCGGCAGGAATGAGACTCATGTCTGACGACAAAAGTCTGTTTCCAGGGCGCAGTGAAATCGTCACGATCCGCGACACTGGAAACAAAGCAACAATGCAGGCGATCCAAAGCACAACATGCGTTGCAATCGAGCGTGCGGGACTCACTTTCTCAAGAGAAGACACGACTGAATCACTCCCATCAAGAAATCAGCGCCGACCGGGATCTTCGGTCATGCGCGACGACTTCATCCAAACAGCAGTCAACACCAAAAGAATCATAAAAATCACGATCGCATAGGCGGCTGAAAAACTATAACGATTGTAAACAAACGCTTGCTTGTACAAGTCGCTTACAAGAATATCAGCACCCTCAGACCCACCGCGCTGCGCAGTCATCAAATAAACCACATTGACGTTGTTGAACGTCCAAATCATGCCAAGAATCATCGAAGGAAGCATGACAGGCTTGATCAGCGGCAATGTGATGTTTCTAAAACGTTGCCAGGCTGATGCGCCGTCGAGACTCGCCGCCTCGTAATAACTTTTTGAAATCGACTGGAGTGCGCTCAGGGAAACAACCATCATGAACGGAATTCCCAGCCAGATATTCACAATACAAATGGATGCAAAAAGCGCATGTGGGTCGGTCCACCATTCCTGCGGCTTCAGTCCCAGCCATTCCATGGGTGCGATGCGCGAGCCACCAACGGAAATGCTGAAAGTTTCGTTGACCAGTTGTATCAGATGATTGACGTATCCATATGCCGAATGAAACTCACCGCGCCAGGCAAGAACCGCAATGAGCTGGGGTATAGCCCAGGGCAGCATCAAAATTGTTCGATAAGCCCCCACCCAACGGACTTTCTGATTCAAAAAAAGCGCCAGGACAAGACCAAAGACCACATGAAACACAAGGTTAATGGCAGTCCAGGCAAACGTACGTCCGGTCACCAACCAGAAGCTTTCCTTGGTTTGGCTCCCGACCTGCATGACTTCCAGGAAATTGCTGATGCCAACAAACTCGATTTTGCCCGTTCTGATCCATTCACCCAAAGTCTCGAGATTGAGGCGATGGAACGAAAGATAAAGCTCGAAAACCAAAGGATACAAAAACAACAGCGCAACACCCAAAGTCGCTGGTGCAGCAAACAAAAAAGGAACCATCCAACGACCACGAATCACATAGCGAAACAACAGGCCCGCAATCAGAGGAAAAGCGCCAATGAGAATCGCAATAGGAAGGGTAGCCTCAAGGACCAAAACAAGTTCAACGCCAACAAGCAAAGAGAGCAGAGCGGTTCCGCCCAGGTAGTATTCATTCCGCCAAAACTTATAATTGGCCCAAAGAAATCCAACCACCGAGGCAACGGCAATACCTACAAACAGCAACAGTCTGAGAATTTCAGTGATGGCCGGCAGCAGCGACAGACTCAGCATAACGTGTGTCTCTCGATCTTACTTTTTGAGCGCAGCGAGCTTTTCAAGCGCGCTCTGCTGCATGACGTTGACGCCTTTGTCTGCGGTCAAATCACCCGACATAATCTTCTGCTGAACCGGACGCATTGCATCCCAAGCTGCGCGCATTTCGGTTTGAGCTGGCATCGGACGACCATTTGCAGCAGCTGCGATCATGGGCTGAATCGCCTTCAAACCGGCAATACGCGGATCATTCAATGCCTCGCTCGTCGCCGGAATACGATTCAGCTTTTCTGCAACTTCAATTTGAATCTCACGTGAGGTGAGGAAGTTCAGAAACTCTTTGATAGCTTCCTTCTTGGCAGGAGCAATTTGCGCATTGATGAAAATATAACGGCCGCTGATCATCGGTGTGAGGGGACGGTTGGTTTCGCTCAACACGGGGAGTGGTGCGATTCCAAGCTGGTCGCCGAGCTTGGCTTGGAACTCTTTAACACTCCAATCGCCATTGATCGTGAACGCCGCTTTACCTTCCATAAACAGACCCTTGGCGCAGTCGTAATCGCATTCTTTGGGTATAATTTTATCGACAGTTTTGAGCTTGTACAAATAGGCAAGCGCATTCTTCATCGCATCTGAGTTCAATTCCAGCCGAGCGCTGCCATCAGGGTCGACCACCAAGGGCCATCCACCAAATGCGCCAACAAAGGGAACCAGCCAGAACGGCTCATTCTGGAAGAAGACAAGGCCAAACTTGTTGGCTTTTGCATCTGTATGTGCGCGCGCCGCTTCAATCAATTCAGCGGTTGTCGTTGGTGCATTGGCGACCAGATTTTTGTTGAAAAAGAGCATCAGATGATTGCCGTATGTCATGGGCACTCCCATGACGGCACCTTTGAGCCTGACTGGTTCGGAAGCCGAGGGAGTGAACTTGTTGACGTCAACAAATGCATCGGCAGATTGAATCAACTTCGCTGTTGCAAAAACACCGGCAATGTCGTTAGGGCCCCAAACGAGTTCAGCAGCCTGACCCGCAGTTGCGGCTGTTGTGAATTTGGTTCTCAGATCTTCATTGGGGTAAGTCTGGCGCACAACCCGGATGTTGGGATGAGCAGTGGTGAAGCGAGTGATCCATTCGTCCATGACTTTGGTATTTTCAGACTCTTCTTGATCCCAAAGGCTGATTTCAACTGTTTCGCCGCTGACAACAGACTCGTTCGAATTGCCTGCCGTTTTTTTTCTGCCTGTCATAATCTGCAGACCAATCAATCCTGCCAAAACGACACCAACAACAGCGAAGACAATCTTCGGCTTGCCATTGGGCGAAGTGGCACCGGGGGCAGCTGAGTTTTGATCAGGACTCAAAAATGAAACAGACCGATTCGTAAACATCACAGCCCCTTTTGATTGTGATTGGTGGAATTGGAAAATGCCGATTCAGAGTTCATGACAGAAATCCAGATATCTTTTGGGAGCTGGCAACAAGCCAACACGAACATGGCATGCGACCAGGTGAGAGGCATGACCCATGCAGGTTCGCCTGTGTTGGGATCAATTTGTTCAGGCAGTTGTCCTTCGCGTGGAGTGTGCTTCAAAACCCATGCACAGCACTCAACCGCCAACGCTTTTTCTCCACAGCGGGCTGCAGCAAGAGCAAGCCAGAGCGTGGTGAGAATCCAAGGCTGACCATCGCGGTAGTGATCACCCTCATAGCGACCCAATCCGCCAACACCATCGCGCCAAAGTGACTTGCGCAGAGCCCGACACAACCGCGGGAGTACCTTTTCTGAAAATGAACTCGACACCGCCTCAAACGGCTCCACCACACCAAGCAGCGAAACGTCGAGCACATAGTCCGAAACCCAACGTTGAGGATTCAATCCCAAAGGAGCTGTGTTTTTTTCAACTCTTGAAGAAGTAAAGTGGAGCGAAGGTTGAAGCGCAGGATTTTTCAAAAACAGTGTTCGGGCAAACGCAGCATCCGATGAATTTGTCGACGCGACAAGATTCTCTTCAAGCAACTTGGACAAATGATCTGCCCTTTGACGCCATTCAGGCCGCACTGGCCATTTCATTTTCTCTGCCAGGCTGGCCGCAGCACGAAGTCCGGCAATGGCAGCCGCGACAGAGTAAAGATGCACACCTTCGCGCTCTTCCCAAAGGTCAAACCCTTCACAGATCCAGCTGGTGTCCTCGAAACGACATGACTCAAGCCAATTTGCGCCACGCTCGACCATCTCACGGAGCTTTGCGGCTCCTTCGGTTCTTCCCGAAAGCTGCACGTGCTGCCAAAGACCAAAAAGAACACTTCCGGTTTCATCGGGCTGCAAAAGACCCCAACTGGGCCCCAGATTTCCGCTCATGTCGTGGCGATGCAGGAAGCTACCGTTGTCGGACTGGCACTTGGCCATGTAGGAATAGAAATGCTCCGACTCTTCAAACATGCCGGCCGTATCCATCGCCAATGAAATAAATCCAGCATCCCGGCCCCAGCAGTATCCATAGCCTCCGCAGGCTGTGAACTCGAATTGAAATTCTGGCGCAGCGATGATGCCGCCCGTTGGATTCTGCATCT
>JBDLRR010000116.1:0-4080 GCA_039799985.1 Pseudomonadota bacterium
ACAAGTTCAACGCACACAATATTTTTCTCGAAATTCTTGGCATCTCGGGGATCGTTGGACTTTTTTCGTACCTTGGTTTTTTGGTTTTGTTGTTTTTGAACCTCAAGGTCTTGGCAGGTCACTCTCGCGAGCGACGTTGGTTACTGAATGGTTTGCTTTTTGCAGTCGTCGCCAATCTTTTGCACGGCTTGACCCAAAACACCTTTTTCGATTCTGCGGTCACCGCATGCTATCTTGGAATCTTGGGGTTGTTTGTGGTTCCACCTCTCAAGTCGAGATTTTTAAATTCCTGACAATCTGCAACGGAGGATGTGCTTGAAGCTTCCGGGGGGAATACCCGCCGCGACCGTTGTTGTGGCCAGTATTGTTGCGCTTGCGGGTGCTGCTTTTTCGCATGTCTTGAATTCAATCGTCATTGCTCATCAAAAGTTTTCCTTGCTGGTTTTTTGTTTGCCGGTTGTTCTCTGGTTGACACTTGAGTTGGGCAATCGAGTTGAACGTTTGTCTGTGTTCCTGAGTCGCAAGTTGAGATTGTCTTCGTTGGCCGACTCAGGGTCGACATCCGATTTGTTGATGATGCCTTTGTGCTGGTTGTCGCATTTGGCCGGTGCGTCGGTTGGACGCGAGAGCGTTGCTGTGCAAATGGGACGCGGCATTTCGCGGATTGTTGGTGAATGTTTCGGTTTGACTCAAGAGTCATCTTCAAGGGAACTTTTGATTCGGGTTGGGATGGCTTCTGGTTTTGCAGCCGTGTTTGGCACGCCCTGGACTGCTCTCGTGTTTGCCTTTGAGTGGAGACCCGAGCAGCGGGAAGATGAGCTTGGCCGTAAATCGATGTTCACGGAATGTGGAGCGCAAGCGCTGGGCTGGGCTGCGTTAGCCAGTGCATTGTCGTGGTTCATTGTACATCGGATATTTCATGTTTCTCATGCGCAATTCGTTTTCAAACCGCAAGAGTTCAATTTGCAATGGTTTGCTTTTTTGATTGTGATCTTGTCTTTCGCAACGGGGCTTGGATGGGCGCACAACAAGAGCAAAATCGTCTTTACAAACATGTTGGATGTGTGCAGGCGGAAAATGTTCTTGCGGGTGTTGCTGCCTTCGTTTTTGCTACTGCTGTTTTTTTTGAATGATTCGAACGAAATTTATCGGGGGCTTGGTCTTAACCTTGTCGACAAAGCATTTTCAGACACTTCCTCAAATGGATTGGACGTCTGGGATCCGCTGATTAAATCGCTTTTAACAACGTTCTGTCTCAGTTCAGGCTTCAAGGGCGGCGAAGTCACGCCGCTTTTGGCTATTGGCGCCAGCTCGGGTTATGCACTGGCTGACGTTCTGGGAGTCCAGACGCAGGCTGCTGCAGCAGTCGGCTACCCGCTTCTTTTTGCCGTTATTTTCTCTGTTCCGTTGAGCTGTATCGCACTTTCATTTGAAGTTTTCGGCTTCGAAAATGGTGTCTCTGGGGCGGTTCTCTGTTTGTTTCTGTTGCTCAAGAACTATTTTCGACAAAGTTGATTGGTATCCATTGAATCTCGATAGGCACCGACGGCAAGTGCGAGCAGTACAATGTTTTCAAAATGCGCTGGAAGACTGAGCCCCCCCACGACTGCAGGGATGCTTCGAATGAGATTGACTGAACGTCCCGTGTAGCCTTTGACCCACTTGCTGTAGTCGATGCGAATACATTTTCCATCGCAAGAGCTGTTGCCCTGCTGTCCGTGCGGGATTTTGCCCTTGGACAATTTTTTTGCGATCATGTCGTTCATTTCTTTGCTTGCAATCCAGTACCCATTGGACACTTGCACAGCACCAGGCACGCTCGTAGGTAGGCTCAAGGCTGCACTGAGTCCAAGAGTGGCACCAGCAAAGCCAGGATCAACTTTCCCCTGATTATTTTGCGCCGCAAAGAAATTTGCGTGAACTGACAAGTAGTCAGCGAGCACGGGCAGTGAACCGGCTAGCCCTGTTGAGGCAAAACGTCCAGACCATGCGGAGTTGACGTCGCTTCGGATGCCAAATGCCAAGCCCAAGTAGGAATTGATGCCAGCACCAACAGTTCCTGATCCCAAGACGACTTCCAATGACTTATACTGGAAGCTTCCCACTTGGAGATTGTAAAAGTCCCAGACATAGTCCATTCCGGCCACACCGTGCACGCCAGCACCAGCTTCCACGCTCCCGCCAACGAAAAAATAGGGCCGTAGGAGTGGGTTTTTTGGGGATTGAATGAGTGGGTTGAGCACGCGACATGGATTTTTGCCAATTGAAATCCAACGTCTCTGAACCGCCCGCATGATTGCAGTGAATGGATTCCCTGAAGAGGGTGCTTCCAACTGTAATGAATTGTTTTGTGTGGACCAAAGAGAACTGGTGCCTTCGTCCGGTTGAAAAATCAGTGCGTCGATTGCTCGGTTGATATTATCGGTTGCTTGTTCGTCTGCAGTCGCCGCCTCTGTTTCACGCCCGCTGGTTGCTGATTCGGTTTTGGCCTTGCATCCCGAGAGGAGCACTGTCGCAGCAACAAGAGCCAGGCAAAGGTTTCGAATCGTTATGGTGAGTGGTCTTGTAGGCAATTCTCTCGACTCCCTCTGAAAGAAAGCAGGCCCCCCTAAGGTTCGGCATTTTGTCTTTCCAAATAAGTTTTCATTTGAAATTTAAATAAAGGTATTAATTACAGAAGTTTGAGGTAATTTCAGGTTGACAGAATAATTTTTTCAGGGGCTCAATTTCTTTGCTGAAAACTCCGATCCAGCTCAAGGAGGTAAGGGGACTTGAGTGCTTTCAATGTTTATCCAAAATTCATGATGCGCCTTTTTGCGCATTGTAATCACATCGCGCTCTGTGCATTGTTGTTGATGGCTTGCTCCAATGGTTCAAGCTCGTCACCCATGTGTTCGACCACAAAGTCACTTATCCGTTTTGACACTTCCAGACCCCCTTCACCCTCTCAAAACACAAAATTTTTCAGTAATGGTGGCTTTATTGAGGTGTTCACTCGAAAAGAAATGTTCGGGTCCATCGATAGTTACAGAACATGCACCGCTTATGTTGAATTTTCCGACAGTCCTGCTGAGGGCTCGGCTGGAATTTCCGGCAGCAATTTGATGATGAATGTTTATACGGCCTCTCACTGTATTGATTTGTCGCGCGACTATTCCATCAAGATTTACATGTTCGACACTTCCAAGAATACATACTATCCCGTGCAAATGGATTATGCGCTTCTCAATGAAGTAAATAAATTGAGAAAGAGCATGAAGGCAAAGGGAATGTCGCAAGATGCCCAAACAAAGGTCCTCAAAGCTTTTCGTACCAATGTTCCGGATCTTGCGACGCTGTTCAACCAACCAACAATGTCTTCAACGACCACCGGTACAGGAACTTCAACCGCAGGTGGAGAAATTTGTCTCAAGAAGAGTGATGCAGTCAATCAGAATGTCTGCTCAACGTATCATGATTTGATTTCTTTCAAAGTTGAACCTTCTGCTTCAACCCCCTCCGTGGTCATCGAGGTCTTGAAAGAGATTCGCAGTGCGTCGACAACTCGGCTCCTGGACTGGATCAATACATCCAAATTGGCAGCAAAGTTTGCTTCTCAGCCAGGCTTGAAACTTTATTTCTCAGATCAGCCCGATGCACCAATGGATCTTGTGGGCGTTCATAAAGCCGTTCGAGCACGGGTCAGAAATTATTCGATGTTCAAAATGCTTCAATGGTTGCCGGATGATTTGAAAAATGATCTAGCGACTTGCGGAACATCAAGCGCAAGTGAGCTGTGCAAAATCGGCAGCGAACTCAGTTCAGTCGTTCAGGCCGCTTTGCCAGGCACTGGCTATGCCTCTTTTCCTGCGTCGCAATTGCCTCAAATCGTCGACTATCTTAAAACCGAATATATTGGCACTCTCAAGAAAATGGATACCATCTTTACAGTGATCGAAGCCTTGGCTGTCACTGTGGGTGGCGTGACGTCGATTCCATTCGACACGCGCGTGCATTCCAATTTCCGCTTTGTTTCAATGACCGACCCAACTGAAGACAATCCAGACCCGCGCGATGCAGCCCGAGCCTTTATGGTCTTCA
>JBDLRR010000117.1:0-4596 GCA_039799985.1 Pseudomonadota bacterium
ACGATGCATGGCTTCAAAAGCTTTGCCGATCGAGTGACCGTTCAGTACCACGACGGTATCACGGGTGTCATTGGTCCGAACGGTTCGGGCAAGTCCAACATCATCGATGCCGTGCGCTGGGTGATGGGCGAACAAACAGCAAAAAGTTTGCGTGCCGACGACCCGACCGACATCATCTTCGCCGGTTCGCAAAGCCGCAAACCGCTGAGCATGGCCGAAGTCTCGCTGACCTTCAGCAACAACGGCTCGCGGTGTCCTCCTGAGTTTTTGCACTTGCCGGAAGTCTCGATTGGCCGGCGTATCTACCGCAGTGGTGAACGCGAATATTTCCTCAACAAAGAGCCCTGCCGACTGAAAGACATTGTCGACTTTCTTATGGCTATTGGACTGGGCTCAAAAAGCTACGCGATCATCCAGCAGGACAAACGCGACCGCATCATTCAGGCATCGCCCGACGACCTGCGCGAAATTCTCGAAGAAACAGCAGGAATCAGCATCTTCAAGACGCGCCGCAAGGAAGCAGAAAAACGGCTCGAATCAACGGGCGAAAAACTGCGCAACTTGGGTGAAATCGAAACCGAAATCACAAAGCAGGTCGAAAACCTGAGCGAACAGGTGGTCAAGGCGCAGCGCAAACTCGAATTGCAGGCAGAATTGCGTGAAAAAGAAATCACCGTTCTGTCGAACAGAATCGGTTTTTTCCGCTCAAAAGCCAAAAAACTGCGTGACGAAATTGAAGCCAAGAACAAGGAAACGCAAAACCAGCCCATTGAAGCAGCCCAATGGGAAACGGAAGCAAACGAACTGAAGGCCGAGCAGATCGAGGTCACCTCGCAAATCAAAGACCTCGAAAACGTGTTCGACGAAAAACGACTGGCTCTCACCAAACTCCGTGAGCGGCTTGGACACATTGCCAACCGCAAAGCCGAACGCATTCAATTCAAGGCCAACTTCTCTGCAGAAATGAACCTCGAACGAGAAAACCTTGTCCGCGAAGAAAATCGCCACAACGAAATGCTCTCGAGCCTTGAGTCTGCCGACGAAGAATTGCGCAAGCTCGATGGCGAAAGCGAAACCCTGCAATTTCAGCTGGAAGAAGCAGATGAGTCGCTGCAGGTGGAACGCATTCGTGGCGAAGAGCTCCGCTCTGAAATCCGCGCCTTGGAAGACAGCACAAAACTTCTCCGTTCGCGCAACGAAACCGCTCTGGCAGCCATTGAACGTGCGAACCAGGCTTTGTCGCGGGCCGATGAACAATTGCGTGAATTCGCCAACCAGCGCGGACAACTTGCAGCCGACCGCCGTTCACTCGAAGTTCAACTCAACCAGTTGTCAAGCGGACTCGAATCGGTTGCGAGCGAGCGTGCAGCACTGGACGCGGAACTCACAATCATCAATGAAGGCGTCGAGAGCGCAAAAGCCGCGCGCGATGCAGCAAAAGAACGATTGCTGGAAGTCAGCACCCGTGCGAGCGGATTGCAGAAGATTGTCGGCGGCACAGATGGTCTTTCAGACGGTGCCAAACTTCTGCGCGAGAAACTTTCAAATCTCGTCCAAGGCTTCGTTTTTGAAAAAGTGTCTGTGCAACGCGAAGACGAAGAGGCTCTTGAACGTGCTCTTCCTGAACTTCTCGAAGCCGCTTTGGTTCCCTCAGGGGATGTGCTTGTTGATATCCTCGACAAAGTCGAAGAGTCGGGCAGCAGCCGCGTCGGCCTTTTGCTGACCGAAGTCCTCGCGCCACTCACACCCGTCGAACAAGATGCCAAGAACAAGATTCTGGCCAATTCCGGCATTCGCTGTGTGGGCGACAGACTCACCCGGTGCGACTTGCCTGCCATCAAGACGCTCTTTGAACGCACCTTTATTGCCCGAGACGAATGGCTCCTGTTCAAGGCTTACCGCCTGATTCCAGCCGAGTTGCGTGGCCAGTTCATGCTCATCACCGAGCGAGGAACTCTGGTTTCAGGCAATCGTGAAATTGCATTCGGGGAATCGGCCGACGGAGTTGGTCAGGGCCTGTTGCAACGCAAGCGCGAACTTCAAGAACTCGAGACAGAGCGCGACGCGGCGCAGTCAGCACTGGCAACCCTCGAAGGCGGTCTTTTTGAAAAAGACGACCGGCGCAAGAAACTTCATGCCCGCGTGGCAGAAATCGATGCCCAGCTGTCGCGGGAAAAGGTTGAGGCACTCAAGCTGACCTCACAACTCGAGACGTTTGATCTGCAGTTGAGGCACCTCGACGAAAACATTCAACGCGTCGAAACCGGCCGCGGTGAAACACAAAGCGAAATCGACGAGCAACGGCAAAACTACGCGCGCAACCAATCCGAGATCGACAGACTCGAAAATGAGCGGGCACAATTCACCCGCGACCTGCAAGATTACGAAGCCGACATCACCGACAAAAAAGAACGTCGCGACGAGATTTTCAACGAAATCAACCGCAGAAGAACCCAACGCGCAACAATCGTCGAGCGTCAGTCCAACTTCCGCAGAAACTACGAAGAAGCAAAATATCACCTGCAAAGACTGCGCGACAAAGTCGACCGCGGCATCGCACAGCTCAGCGAAATCGACGCACAGATTACCCAGGCGAGCGACGACCTGGGCGGATCCGAGCGCGAAATTGGCCAGCTTGAATCCGACACCAAGCGACTTGAGGACGAACTGAACGAGGCGCAATCGTCGGAAGCTGAACTTTCAGAGCGTTTGCGTGTTTTGGAATCGCGCCTCAAAACCCAACGTGACCATGAATCCGCACGGCAAAAATTCGTTTCGGAACGGCAAGTCGAATTGGGACGATTTGAGATGGTGCTCGAGACCTCCCTCAAGGATGCCAAAGAACGATTCAATCTCGACGCAACCGACTTCCCAGAAGAGGCAGAAGACAACCCGCAGCAGAATTCCGAAATGGAAAAACGCATGCGGCAAATCAACAACGAACTTGCCGAGCTGGGCGCGGTCAACGAACGGGCAGTCGAGGAATATCGCGAGGCCGAAGGTCGTCGCCAGTTGCTTGTTCAACAAAAGGCCGACATTGAATCCTCAGTGCAAGAGCTCTACAAGGCCATTGCCGAGATCGAGGAAACAACAAAGACCCGCTTTGCCGCAATGTATGAACAGGTCAACACGGAATTCGTGAAGATCTTCCCCGTGTTGTTCCCAGGCGGCAATGCCAAACTGCAGTTATTGAAGCCTGAAGACATGCTCACGACCGGTGTTGAAATCATGGTCCAGCTGCCGGGCAAACGCATGCAGAACATGAGCTTGTTCAGTGGTGGAGAGAAAGCTCTCACGGCCATCTCGCTCATCTTCTCTTTGCTCAAAACAACACCGGCACCATTCTGCTACCTTGACGAAGTCGACGCTCCTCTCGATGAGGCCAACGTTGGTCGGTTCAATTCGGTGCTCGAGGCATTGTCGGGCGAATTCCAGTTTGTCGTGATTACGCACAACCGTCGCACGATGGAAATTCTCGACACCATCTATGGAATCTCGATGGCTGAGCCGGGTGTATCGCGCCTTGTTGCAGTCGACTTGTCAGACGTTCCTGAGCATCTTCGCAAGAAGAAACCCGTTCTGCGCTCGGGTGCAACCGCAGCTCCTGCCGAAGCAGCACCTGTAGAAACGTCCGAAGCGCTTGGATGAAGTGTCATGGTTTATCTGTCCTGAAATGACATCACTATTTTTATCTTCCGACTATTGGCAATAATTTCGACGCAAAAGTACGTTCGTGAACATGTTGAAAACATTTCAAACAGATTGGTACGAATGGGCTGAGGCCCTTCGGGACACAGCTGGCGTTCTGAGCTTTTGCTGCGCCACGTCCGAGCACAAACCACAAGGCTCGGAGTTTTCGTTGTTCTTCAATCCCATGTTCAGCGCCCACTATTCAATTCCTGACAGAAACCTGATGCAGAAAGCTTCAACCGATCGAGCAAACTCACCTTATTGATTGGTCAAGCGCGGGTATCAATTGAGAAGGCATAGCTCAATTGCTCAGTCCAATTCGTGAAAGGAAGGCATCCAGATTGTTTTTTTTCCAAACATCGATAACAGCAGAATATGCTGACACGCCGTTGCGAATAGCATCTTTTTTTGCTGCAGTTGCCCAGCGGGCGATAACGGCAACACTGAGCTCCGAATATGTTGAAGGCGATGCTCCTGAATCTAGAAGTCCTGCCAATCGGGCAAAAGACTTTGACTCCTCGAGCTCCAGGCCGATTGAACGAGTGGGGTCGACACCGTGTCTTAGCGATTTCACAAAGAAATTCACAATGCAGGCAGCAAATTGATTATCCGATTGGCTCGGCGGCTTCAATTTTCGTGAACAGTAGGGTGACAAGTCAGGGTTTATGGCAACAGCCGACTTGTATCGGTTGATTCCGTCCACGAGCCATTTTGGCCGGTTGAACATTTCTGCCGCAAGCGCTTCGATGAACCCTAAATCGGTAGGAGTGCCAGAATTATCGACCAGCTCTGGATTCAAATCACCTGCAGCCGCCTTCTTGGCTCTCAGTTGACCAAAAAACGAGGCAAAGTCGAAATAGCGCTCAACAAAGACTTTTTCAGCATCAGGCTTCACATCTTTTGCGA
>JBDLRR010000118.1:0-4188 GCA_039799985.1 Pseudomonadota bacterium
TGCGAGAGCTCGTAGTCGTATGCACCAAAACCTGTGACACTCCAGGGTCCATCATTGAAACTCGGCTCGGTCAAATTGATATTGAGACTGTAACTTCCGGTGGGATTGAAGTTCGCCGAAAGCCCAGCATTCCAACCTTTGCCAAGCAAGTTGGCCTCAGAGTAGGAACCTTGAGCAAAAAAGTTGATTTTCCGCGTATCAGCAGAAGGTGAAGCACCCAACGAGGCCGACAATGTTCCCGTTGATTTCTCTTTGACCTTGATGCGCAAATCCATGCGGTTGTTGCGCACATCGGGCTCGCGGACAATCTGAACTTCCTGAAAGTAGCCAAGCCGTTCAATTGATGCCTTGCTCTTTTCGAGGCGGGTCGCATGGAAAAGTTCGCCTTCTGCAACCTTGATGTTTCGACGAATGACGTTGTCGCGCGTCTTTGCATTTCCCTCGATGAAGATGTTTCTGAAATAGACTTTTTCACCCTTGGTGATGGCAAACTCTACATCGATTTTCTTGCTTTCACGGTTGGCCGCCGTCTTTGGCAAAATGTCTGCATAGGCGTATCCATGATCACCGTAAAGATCAGTGAGCGTCCGCATGTCGGTTTGGAATTGAGAAATTCTGAACCATTTGCCACTCTTCATCTGGAATTTTTCAACCAGATCCTGTTCGGTATAAATGGGTTTGTTGCTTTCGTTCAAAAGCAGGTCGCCACTCACTTTGACATTTCCGACCTGAAAACGCTCGCCTTCTTCGATATTGAAACTGATATCCACAGTCTGACGGCCAGTATCAAGACGTGATTGTGGAGTTGAAATATTTGCTTCGGCAAAACCATTATCTCGATAAATATAGGAAAGAAATTCTTTGTCGCGGTTGATGAATTCATCTTTGAACGCGCCTGCACTCGTGAGCCACGAAGACCAGCGCTTTTCACGGGTCGCAAGATTTGTTTTGAGTTCCGAGTCGGCAAAGTGGGCGTTGCCCAACAAATTGACGTGTGAAACCCAGACAGGGTTGTTTTCAACAATCGTATAAACAAGGTTCACTTCAGACGTGTCGGTGGTTTCGACACTGTGCACTGCACGTGCAAGGTAATAACCTTTTTCGACGTACATTTGCTCAATCATGCGCAGGTCGGCTGTGATTTTGCGTTCATCAAGAATCGTGAACTTTTTGACCTGCAGTTTTTCGCTCAGGGTTGATGACGAAACAGCTTCAAAGCCAACAAACTTGATTTCACGAATACTTGGCTTTTCGTCGACAACAACCACCAAACCGATACCGTTTGGCCGCGTGGTGACATCGATCCGGACGTCCTTGAAATATCCGCTGTTGAAAATGTTGCGCACATCATCACTGATGTCGCGAGGATTGAGCTGGTCGCCCACCTTCGTGTCCATCAGCCCCAGGATGGCATCAGGCTGGACGGCCTTGCTGCCACGCACGACAATTTCGACAATTTTGCTTGAAGAAGCAGTCTGCAAGCCCTGTGCAGCGGAGTGTTGCGACGCCAAAAACACGCCGGACACAAACACACACTTCAACAACATGGCGATCCAGAAACGCCTGACGCTTATGGTCATAGAACGAATACCCTTCTGTGATGGCAAGCCGGGCGACTATTTATCATTGGGGGGAATTTTGCAAATGTTTACAGGCATCGAATATCGCGGCTCAAAGTCCAGAGTCAGCAACCACGCGACCGTCGCGCATTTCGATTCGGCGAGGCAATGAATGCGCAAATTCCTGATTGTGAGTCACAACGACCAGAGTTGTTTTCAAATCGCGATTTATTTCAGCAAACAAAGAGTGGATATTTGCCGCATTGCGGCTGTCCAGATTGCCTGATGGCTCATCGGCAAGCAAAAGCAAGGGTTGATTGATCAGCGCTCGAGCAATGGCAACGCGTTGTTGTTCTCCACCGCTCAGCTGACCTGGGTAGTGTCCCAATCGTTTGCCGAGCCCAACCCGATCCAGCAGAGCTTGAGCTCGCGCATGAGTGGGCTCGTACTTGCCCCCCGCAATCAGCCCGGGCATCACAACATTTTCCAGAGCACTGAATTCGGGCAGCAAGTTGTTGTGCTGAAAAACAAATCCAACATGCCGATTCCTGAAATGACTCACTTCGCGGTCGGAACCGCGAAACGGATCCAGACCACCGACCCTGACCAAGCCTGCTGTCGGCGAATCCAATGCGCCCATGATGTGGAGGAGTGTGCTTTTGCCTGAGCCACTTTCACCTACAATTGCAACACTTTCGCCCGTAATAACGGTAAAGCTCACACCAGAAAGAGCCTCCAGTTGCAGCTCACCCATTGTATAGACTTTGCGAAGATCTCTAACTTCTATTGCAAGTTCGGACATTCTGCTTTGCTCCATTTTTTTATGCTGCGCGATCGGACAAGGTTTCCACAGGATCGATTTTCATCACCTCCAGCGCGGGCCAGACGGACGCAACAATCGACAATAAAACACTGCCCAAACTGACCACGACGAGGTCCCGCCACGAAACAAGAACAGGCAAACCACGTCCCGAGTATGCGTCTTGAAGAATTGGCAGCGGAATTTTTGAAACGAACTGCAAAGCAACCAATCCCAATGACAATCCCAACGTGACTCCCATCACACCTATACTTCCGCCCTTGAATAGATAGAGCAGTCCCAGATCACGTCGCCTGAGTCCAATAGCCCTCAAAATGGCCATCTCACGGGCTTTTCGACGAACTGCAAGAACCAAAGTGATTGTGATGCTGAAACATCCCACGAGAATGACCATGTACAAAACGAAAGACATTCCCCAGCGCTCGAGCTTGAGGGCCTTCAACAAGGCCTTATTGGATTCTGTCCAGGGTTTTGCCCTTAGCTGCTCGGCCTCGAGTATGACGTTCAATTTCGTCGCAATGGCATCGGCCTCCAATGGCTCTTTCAAGGCAACTTGCACCCCGGACCATTCATTTTCTGCATCAACAAATCTTTGAGCAACAGACAATCGGGTGAGAACAACTTTTGAATCATGGCTGACCGAGCCCGTCTGGAATGACGAATGCACCACAACTGGTTGCTGGGTCGGAGCGAATCCACCCAATCCTTCATCGGGCTGAGTTGAAACCAAAGTCAATCGATCCCCTGGTTCCGCATCAATCACTTCCAGCAATGACTCGCCAGCGATCAACGCAGGAAAACTTCCGGAATCGCCATCGGCAACAATGTCTTCCGAAAGGTCTGAGAGTTTTGCATCCGAGGGCGAAAGGTAACTGTTGAATCCCATCGTCTTGTCGGCTCTTTGAGCATCAACACCCCAAAGCAATGCAGTGATAGGTTTGCGTCTGGATTGAACGATCACATCTGTTTTGATGAATGGGGATACAGCAACAACCTGGTCTGAAAATGATTCCAATTTGCGGAGCAATTCCGGATTGGCAGGAATACGGCCAAAGCCGTCCTTCACAACGATTTCCAGATGAGGCTCAACAACGAGAAGTCGCTTTTTGAGGTTTTGAACAAAACCACCCATCACACTCAATATGATGGTGAAGGCACAAACTCCGACAGCAATTCCTGCCACCGGCAATGCAATTCCAACTGCGGTTTGCGACTTTCGCCTGCGTCCTCCCCAAGACGACAACAAGTACCGCTTGAGCAGAAAAAAGATTGCAATTTTGCCATTGGCTTGAGTTGAATCAACGTCCACAGAATCAACTCGACATCAAAGAGGTCAGACCATCAACAATCGCAACAGCTGAAGCGAACACGTCTGCAGGTGTCGCATCATCAAACATATAGGCAGGAGCACTCACAAGATTGTAAGTCTTGTCGACACAAGCCTCACCAGGCCGGGTTGGCTTGTGCTTGGCACCCCAACTTTCAATTGCTGCGACAGCATCTTTTGCGGAGCCATCGCCCAGAGTGAATTGGGCACCTTTGATGCTCGCCTCGCGACAGAGCAGTGCGAGAACGACGGGAGCAATGCAAAGAGCACCCATTGGCTTGTGATTTTCGATGAATGGCAACAAAGCGGCTTTGACGTCATCTTCGAGGCGCGCATCCGCACCTGCAAAAGCATAATTGCAAAGGTTCTTGGCAGCTCCGAAACCGCCTGCCAAAACAACCGCGGCATAGTGCCCGGCTTTCAGTTCAGAGATGGGTTGAATCCGCCCCCGGGCGATCCGGGCAGCCTCGTGCAGTTGATTG
>JBDLRR010000119.1:0-5096 GCA_039799985.1 Pseudomonadota bacterium
CTGCTGAAAGATGCAGATGCCACCCGTGCTTTTGCGCGAAGCTTTTGTCTTGATGTCTCGGAAATTCTTTCATCCGACGTTTACGTAACCAAAGAGGCGGTTCTTGCACTTTGGCAGTTGACCGAGAGTTTGTCCGAGAGCCACCCACTGCTTGCAATTGAGGCTTCCAGGTTGTTCCAGTTCACCGACCTTGGGGAACGCGGTTGGCTCCTCCTCACATCCCGCAATCTTGAAACTGCTGCCAAAGTGTTTCAGGAGTTTTTTACAGACTTCAACCTCACGGTTGTCGAAAGCAGTCAGTCCATCTCATTTGTGTGGAACCCTCGGTACCCATTGCCCGGTGCAATTTCACTCTATGCTGCAGCCATTTGTTTGCATCAGCTCATTGGCCAGGGAATCCCGGTTGCCCGTCATTCAGAACTTTTGCTCCCACTGTCATGCCGACCTCACAGCAAAAAAATTGAACGAATTCTGAACGAAAGGTTTTTGGCCGACTTCGGATTTCGCCCATCATTTGCTGGCGATGTGCTGAGCGTGACACTTGCGAAAGAGCTTCTAGCAATGCCATTTCGTTCTGCTGACGATTCTGTTTTTCAACTTTTTCAACAGCGACTGAGCAAAGATCAAAATCGCCTCGAAAGGAATTCATCGAATCTGAGGCCATCAGATTTGCCGGGAAAGGTGAAGGCACTGATCCTACGAAACATCTCTCGACCCGACTATGGCAGCAAAGAGGTGGCAGCTGATCTTGGCATCTCAACCCGCACCCTTGAACGCTCGCTCGCGCGCGAGGAATTCAGCCTTCGGGCAGTCAAACAACAACTGCAACGCGAAGCTGCCGAGGAAATGTTGAGCTTGGGTATTCGCGCAAAAGAGGTCGCAGCAAAAATCGGCTTTGTGGATGTCGCCGCATTCTCAAGGGCATTTCACAAATGGACGGGCATATCACCCACTCAATTCAAAAAGAGAATCAACGATGAACGGTAAACAAATTCAACGGAACACATACTCCTTCAACACTTTCGGAAGCCGACCCATTTTTCGCTATCTGCTGGTCGAACATCGGGATTCGTTTCTGCAGACTCTCGCTGCCCTCAACCTGAGCAGCGAGGATGTCTTGCAGGGAAGTCGTATTTTGACTGCAGAAGAACAGGGTTCGCTCTTTGGATTGATGTGCCAATTGCGCGGTTCAGACAAATTCATAGGCTTTCGATCAGCCAAACTTCATGACATTCACGACTCAGGTCTTCCGGGAATATTGGCCCGAAGCTGTGGAACCATTCGCGAACTTCTGGATTTGCATGAAAAGTATTACGTCAAACTCGATTCAGAAGGAGTGCTTGCACATGTGGTCTTGAGCAAAGAGACCCTTGGTTACGCTTTTGAAAAGCTCGCCTATGCCCCATTTGCCATCCAAGAATATGCACTTGCGAGCACATGGGTTGCACTGACTTCACTTTCACCCGAAGTCAAAACCCACGTTCACACATTCGAATTTCCGGGCACTGCCGAAGGACACGGGCTTTCTCCTCAGGATGTCTCCGATTTGGAACGCGAATTTTCAAGCCGATTGGTATTTTCAGCGGGTCGGCTCGCACTGACTTTGAAAATTGCGGTACTGGATGTGGCTATCCCGACGGTCGACCCCAGTTTGAAGCTACTTCTGGAAAGAAAGTTGCGGATTCTGACCAGCAACACGTTGGCAGAAGACACCGAAGAACTGCGTTCGCAGGTCTTCACAGCGGTTCTTGAATTGAGAGAAGCATCCCAACCCATCACTATAGATGCAGTTGCGCAGTACATGGGTGTAAAAAGCGAAGCACTTTCATACGCTCTTCGCTCACATGGTATCCAATTCCAGAAACTGAAGTCTTTGGTGGAATAAGCTCAAGCACCAAATTTCGGACACTTATCCCGAAAAATCGTCGCGAACGCCCCTATCCTCGAAGTTCGCCTGCCCCCATGCCCGGCCCCCTCGCAGCACCCCATCCGAACCAAACCCCCAAATCCAGCGCAACGTAATCATTAGTTTTAATTGCTTTTTTTAAAATTTATTTAACTTTTTCTAAAGTACCAACTCTTTTTTACGAAAGTTCAAATGTGAGTCACGGAACAACTCAGAGGGACTGAGGAAAGACTCACACATTTGGAAAGTCTCAAGGTGAGACGGTCCGGATGAGCTTCAACTCAAGGGTTGAGTTGCGGCTGGAACTATCAGGGAGGAGTGTGCCATGGGACTTCGTATTAAAACCAACGTTGAATCACTTGTAGCTCAACGTGGTCTTTCCAACAGCAATACCGAACTCAGCAACAGCTTTGAAAAGTTGTCGAGCGGTTTGCGTATCAACCGGTCTGCAGATGACGCCGCCGGCCTCGCAATTTCTGAAAATCTCCGCGCCAAAGTTCGCGGTCTCAACCAGGCAAAACGAAATGCCAATGACGGTGTTTCGCTGGTTCAGGTTGCTGAATCTGGTTTGAGCGAAATGGGCAACATCATGGTCCGCATGCGGGAACTGACCTTGCAAGCAGGATCAGACACGGTTGGCGAAAGAGAAAAATCCTACATCCAAAAGGAATTTGATCAGCTCAGCCAGGAAATCGACCGTATTTCAGACACAACCGAATTCAACGGTCTTCAACTGCTTCGTCCGAATGACAAGCCCGAAGGAATCAAGGTTCAGGTTGGATACAACGGCACAGAAAGCGACCAATTGACTCTGAAATTCGGTGACACTGCAGACGGAATTTCAGCAGAAACTCTGGGAGTCAAAGACACAAATCTCGTCTCTTCAGACAGGGAAACTGTGGCCAAAAACCTGGAAGCCATCGACAAGGGACTCGAAACAATCGCTTCGTCACGCGCCGTTTTGGGTTCACTCCAGTCACGACTTGGCGCTGCCATCAACAACATCAGCCAAGGCACAGAAACCATGTCCGCTGCCTCGAGCCGCATCCGCGATGTGGACTTTGCAGAAGAAACAGCTCGCCTGACCCAGAACAGAATTCTCAGCCAGGCAGGTTTGGCCGTGTTGTCGCAGGCAAACACAAGACCAGAAATGGCGCTGTCGCTCCTCCGCTAATCGGGGGACGCAAACTTTTGAAGTCATCAAACAGAACTTTTTCTGAGCCGCTCAAGGGTTGAACGGCAGGAACAAAGACAGGGAGGAAGTGCCATGGGTCTGCGAATCAAGAGCAACGTGGAAAGTATCGTTGCCCAACGCCAACTAGGAACCAACCGCGCCGAAATGACCGACAGCCTTGAAAAACTGTCATCAGGTCTGCGCATCAACAAATCGGCCGACGACGCTGCTGGCCTGGCAATCAGTGAAAGCATGCGAGCCCGCATCCGGGGATTGGCACAAGCGAAAAGAAACGCCAGCGATGGTGTCTCGTTTCTGCAGGTCGCTGAGGGCGGTTTGGGTGATCTCAACAATGTGTTGACCCGCATGCGGGAACTGACAACACAGGCTGCATCCGACACCATTGGTGCCAAGGAAAGAACTTATCTGAACCGTGAATTTGAACAGCTTGGCGAAGAGCTGAACCGCATCAAGGACAGCACAGAGTTCAACGGCATGAAAGTTCTTTCTGGCGAGCAGGGAACAGATCTTGCCATCCAGGTCGGAGCGAGTGCGCCCAAGGACTCGGATGACACGTCAGGAGTCATCCGTATCAAATTCGACAATATTTCGGATCTGAACTCTGCACTGGGCGAGCTGCCAAAAAGTATCGAAGGCGAAAGCGGACAAGCACTGGGCGGAGGAGACACCAGCGAAATTTTCTCTGCCATCGACAGTGCAATGGATCAGGTGACCGACTTCCGTGCCTCACTCGGTGCAATGCAGAGCCGCATGAATTCAACAATCACTGCAATCGATGTAAGCAGCGAAAACCTGAGTGCAGCTTCATCACGCATCCGCGATGTGGACTATGCATCAGAAACCGCAAGACTTGCGCAATCCAAGATATTGACTGCAGCAAGTACTTCTGTGTTGGCTCAAGCCAATCAGTTGCCGGAAACAGTATTGACCCTGCTCCGGGGATAACGTAACAGAGCGGGATGACATCCAACATCCCGCTCTTTCTTTTTTTGAATTTTGCTTCACGCATTTGAGGTGTGACTTATGGCTTTCGAACTCAAGCAAGGTCTAAGACAAGCCCAGCAGCTGGTTTTGTCACCCCAAATTCAACAAGCGATCAAGGTACTCACACTCGGCCGCATGGAACTAGAGGAAATGGTCGCCGAAGAGCTTCGGCAAAACCCATGTCTGGAAGAGGGAGAACCAAACTCTGAAGCGAACGACGCTGGCGAGTTTCAGACCCAGGAAAAAATCGACAACAAGGAACAAACGGAATCACAGAAGAGTGATTTGTCTGACATCGATGAACTTCTCTCCCGATTTCGTGAATTGCCTGGCGAAGAAAGCCTGCAAAGGGAAACCACCGATTCGGAATTCGATTCTCCAAGCTACGACAGAATCAACGTGGGTGAAGACAGTCTGCATGATTCACTGGAAGAGCAACTCAGGCTGATGCACCTGACGGAATATGAACTCAATTGCGCAATGTATCTGCTTCAGTTCCTTGATGACAATGGCTTTTTCACCGCCAATCTTGAAGAGCTGTCACGCGAGCAAAACATCCTCATCGATGATTTGGATTATGCACTGAAAGCAATTCAAAGATGTGAGCCAACGGGTGTGGGAGCCACTTCTCTGAAAGAGTGCTTGCTGTTGCAACTTGCACAAAAAGAAGATGCCCCCGGATTGGCAAAGCGCATACTCGAGGACTGCTGGAAGGAATTTGAAAAGCAGGATTTGAGCAAAATAGCCCGCCTGCTTGCGAAACCCGTCGATGCAGTCAAGGATTCACTGATTTTTATCAGAGAAAATCTCGACCCCAGACCTGCTCGTCAATACGGGGGCGCCCAGCAACAGGTCGTCTCACCCGACGTATTTATCTTCCGCCGCGAAAACTCATGGGTTGTCAGCCTCAACGAGGATGGTCTGCCTCGGCTCAGAATCTCTGCCAAGTATGAGAATCTTGTTGAATCTATCGCTGCCGGAAAGAAGAAATCCGCCGAGACAAAATCACCC
>JBDLRR010000120.1:0-8772 GCA_039799985.1 Pseudomonadota bacterium
TCCGCAAGCGTGGAGGCATCTTTTCAATGGCATAGCGAAGACCTTCACGCGAAAAATGCTGGTAGTGCTCTTTAATAAAACCTTCAACTTTCCGGGGCTCAGCTAACCACAATTCCCGCAGTACCCAACCAGTTCCAAGTTGAGTGAACCGATCTGGATTTTTCACTGTACTTTTGCAAACGCGCAAAACCTCAGGGGTCACATGCCCATGCCGCGCCAACCAGACAAATGAAACTGCAGACATTCTCTGCATCCATGAAGAGGCGTCATTGCGCCATGAAACGATCTGCAAAATGACCTTGCGATCACCGCTCTCAATCAGATGGCGAAAAACTTTTCCCGCCAATGAATCTGCCGTCCCCCAATCGAAAACATGTTCGCGGAAATCGGATTCAAACTGCCTTAAAAAATCAATCCCGAGTTCTTTCCTGAGGGAATAAAGAATACGCACCGCAATTCCCTTTTCCTCTGCCTGCCGGGAACCGAGAAGCACTTTGGCAAGATTGAGAAGCCCTGGGGTTGTCAGTTGACTTATTTGAGGCTCGAATCCCCTGTATACTGAATCCAGTGCCGGGGTCTTGATGCCATGAAAACTGATCACTTCCCGAAAATAGCGCTGAGCTTGCTCTTTGATTTTTGCATCACCCAACTCCACAAGTTTGAAACGGATCGCCGCAGCAAGCGCAATGACGTCTTCACCGAATCCGGATTCAACTCTGACTGGAACAATTTTGTCTTTGCATATCATCAAGGATTCAACTTGTAGAAGACGCCCCCCAATTGATCACAGCTCGCCTTGAATTTGTTCTCATGGGATCCCGGCTCGCCCAGTTGCTTTTCGGGCTCAAGATACCACGTCACTTCTTCCAGGTCCGTGCCCTGGATGGCCACCCGACACAATGCGACAGCTTTTCCTGAATCGCATTGACCTTCACTGAAGGAATAAATCAAACCCGAGAGAGTGCCACCCAGCACACAGGCTCCCCTGACGAAATTGAATTCCAGCTCATTTTGAACCCTGAACTCATTGCATGTGCGCGCCATGTTGTTGATCGTCGCCGGGTCGAATGCGGGCGCGGTTTCCAAAGCGAGTTGGCAGGCGACATCCACAGGATAAGCCCGGGCGACATTTGCCATTGCTTTTCCAGCTTCAAAAGTTCCTACCAACACGAGCAACGCAACGAGTACCTTGAAACGAACGTTCTTCATGTGTCATCCTTTTTGAATTGAATTGAAATTTTTTCATACCATATCACCAGACAGGGCAGCAAAAAAATCTCCATCGTGGCCGGGTCGGCCACCGAAACGCAAAAACGGGCTCCAAACTCTTTTCCCAATCCAAAATTTCGAAGATTGCCGCTCGAGTGATGAAACGAAATTTGACTTCACACTTCACTGCGAATACACAGCCAGCGAATTCCGTTCACTGCATTTCATACCGCAATGGGGAGAAACAATGCGCTCATCCAATTGGTTCAAAGCGTCGCTGGGTTGCGGCGTTCTGTTGACTACTTTCGTGGTTTCGGCAGAGCCTGTCGAAGATAAACTTGCACAGCAACTTATTCGCCAGGGTTACAAACTGGTTCAGAAAGTCGAATTCAAGCAAGTCGATGAAATCTCGGAACCTGTGCGCTTGAATCCAGTCAAGCCACGCGACGAAAAGCAGTTTGTTGAAATGAACGAGCTCGTGGCTGTCACCGCCGGCGGCTATGAGTTGAGCAAGATGATCTCGGCTGAGGAACTCAAGGCGATCGCGCAAATCCGGATTTCATATGACGACGCGCTCGACCCGAAACTTGGACGCATTCCCGGAAAAGATCCCATGGGCAATCCGTCGCAGGACGGTGTGCGCATGGACCCCTTGCCAGGTCCAATCCCGGTTCCAGGCCGACCGATTCCTGGTCCGTTGCCGCGCCCTCTGGATGCAAACAACGATGACTCACTTGAAAGCGTTTTGGGAGCCGATGGTCGCACGCGCGTGACACCGGCCACTTCGTATCCATGGGTGACCATCGGCCGCATCGAACTGGGTTGTTCCGGAGCACTCATCGGCCCGCGCCACGTGTTGACGGCTGCTCACTGCGTTTACGACACCGACTCGGACTCGTGGATGAGCAATTTGGATTTCTCGCCCGCACGTGACGGCGCGTCACGCCCGTTTGGCAGAATTCCATGGGCAATCGCACTCACCAAGCGTGGCTGGACCGAATTTCACAGCACCGACTATGACTGGGCGATGATTGTTTTGAGCGAACCCGTTGGCACAAAAACCGGCTGGCTCGGCTATGGCTACAACACGGCTGACACGAGCATAAACCTGAATATTTCGGGATATCCCGGCGACAAGCCAACAGGAACGCAATGGCGTGCCTATTGCACAGGAGTTCCGTTCAACTACAGCCTCGACAAGGTCAATCACAAATGTGACACCTATCCCGGCCACAGCGGTTCACCGATGTGGAAATTCGTGGCTCCAAGCTACCGCAGCATCCGTGCGGTTCACACAAATGGAGCTCCGGGTGGCTTCTACACGACAGACTCGGAATCCAACCGCGCCACTCTCATCGATGCTTTTGTGTTCGACACACTCAAGCGCTGGAAGCGTGAAAATCCGTAAAATCCGAAATTACACTTGATAAGATGGAAGGGTTGGGTGAACCGAGGTGTTCGCCCAACCCTTTTTGAATCGTGAGCATTCTGAAGGTGGCTTGAGAGCCCACTATCGCAACCAGCCTGCCTGCGTTGGGAGCGAAAGGGGCTGAAATTTTCTACACGCTCTCGATTGTGGGGCGGAACACTGCTCCGGGTTCACCTGAGATCCGGTTGCGGCTTCGTTCAAAGGATTGAATACTTCATCACCTTGGCCTCTGTGCAAGGTGGAATAGGGCCAAAGAGGCTCCAATATTCATCCAAATAATCTAGAAATTCGTTAAATTCCTTTTCGGTCATCAACAACCCTTTCGCAACTGTTCTATTGTTTCCCATTCATTGAAAATTTGAGCGTACTGTTTGATCCGAAGAAAATCCAAATTTGAATTCTTTCTCATGAGATTTTGAATATCGGCTTTATCCTGTAGCTCTCGCCTTGGATCATTTTTGTATGCCTGAATCTTCAATCCAATGAGATCTTCGGCAAGTAAATATTTGAGCCCCATACCCGGAAGTAGTTTGGCATCAGCAAGCATCTTTCTGCTCAAGGGTCTTTGAGCAAAGAGCAGATCCACTTTGCCGAAACCTTCAAGTTGAAGTACCTCTGCTGACGATGCATAAACCTGAAAACCCAAATTCTTGAATACTTCTTCGGCTTTCGGCCTCTGTGCTGCTTCCACAAGAAAATCAACGTCTCCGGTCGCTCGATTGAGTCCCCACAATGCGAGGGCCAATCCTCCAATCAGCGCGTGGTCCACACCTGCTTCGTCGAGAGCCTTGTGAGCTCGGCTCAGCGTTTCCCTCAAAGTCACTTTGGTATTTCCTCTGTTGATCGAATGCCTTAAACAGCACTTCTTTCAGCTTGCTGCTGAAATTCTATCATTCAACTCGCCTTGAGCAATGCAACCCCGCCAATGATCATGGCTGCTCCAGTCAGAGAAGCCAGCCGCTCGCCTTGGTCTGGATTGGACGAGAGCAGATGTTGACCACGGCTGGCCCGGCCAAAGGGAGCCAGGGACGAAGTATACCTTCTCACGGGTTCATAAACTCCACCAACGTGTGTGTGTGACTCTTCGGATTCAAAGGCAACAGGGCGTCGGTCAGCCAGTGCCGCAAAAAAAGAGCTGCCGATGGCAGCCCCAAAATTGCGAGTCCAGCCGCCCATTTAAAAAGCGGTTTTTTCGCAAATGAGTGCATAGGTTTGCCCGCCATGTGTGAGGGTACTGTTGGTCAGCTTCAGGTCTGGAATACACGAGCCTCGACCGCACGCTTTCCAACCTTGAGGGTAGTTGATCTGAACGTACAGACTGCTTTCAATTTCATTGGAGTCCTTGACTGTGTACGAGACAAACTCTCCGACTCTTGTGGGGCCAGTCATAAATTCACCGATCAGCAGTGTTTTGCTGTTGTCAGTCTGAAGAACAATCGCAGCATTATTCGCTTCTCCGGACAGTTGAAAGGCTTTGACAATGGGAAAACCTCCGTCGCTGTTCTTGCAACTGACGTCGGCCAAAGCCGTCGATGCTGCCAGGGATGCGAAAAGTGAAAGCGAGGCTGCGTTGATTTGATTCTTGTTCGATGTTCTTTTCATTTCATTCTCCTTTTTGTTTGGTCGCCTCTTGCGATGCGTTGTTCCGTGGGTGAAAATACGTATTGAGCTTTGATTAGTGAAATTAAACAATTTAATTCTAAGATTAATTTTTATTGTGAGTATAACATCCCAGAATCTAGACGCTTTTCTTGTCTGTGCACAGACTTGTCACTTTACAAGGGCAGCAAAACTTCTTCACATCACTCAATCTGCGCTGTCGCAGCGTATACGCAATCTGGAGGAAGAACTGTCTGTACAGTTGTTTATTCGCGACCGCTCAGGAATTCGCCTGACAGCTGCAGGTGCGAAACTACTGCAATACTGCTTGACCAGAAACGAGTTGGAAAAGGAAGTTCTCGACCAGATCAATCCCAAATCAAGCGCGGGATTCTCGGGTGAATTGCGCATCGGAGGATTTTCGTCGGTGATGAGGTGAACGTTCTGGTTGAGTCAATCAAACATCGACGTCCTGATATTTTTCTCGACCACGATGCCAATGATCAAACCACCACCCGTTATTTGAAAAAAGCAGGAATCAAAAAATCATTTCCGCGCAGCTTTTTGGATGATGTCTATGGCTTGATCGATGGAGTCAAAGCAGGACTGGGACGAGCAGTCATACCTTTGCACTTGATCAAGGACGATCCTGATATCAGGATCGTCGACCGTAAAAATACTATTTTGTTCCCTGTGAACCTCCACTTCCACAACAAGAGCTACCCAAGCAAATTGCATGGCGCGGTCCTGAGTCATCTGTATGCAGGCGCAAAAAAGGGTTTGAAATAAAACCGCTTGATTTTTTGGGGTCTGGAGCTGCGGGCGTGTCGTGTGATAAAGATTCTGAATCGTTTGATTTTTTTTCTTCCGGTTTGGCCCTCGCGTCCCAGGCAACACGACAAACACTCGAAGCACTTTCACTCGAAATCAACACAGTCATCATTGATGAAGTGCAGCGCGGATGCCGATTGGCATTGCCACCATTGGCGGTGTGGTGAGCTCCACATCGCCGACTCTTTTTGTCGATCCAAACTGTTTTGTCTTCATCGAAAATCTGAGGAAACGGCGCAGCTGAAGAGCTCTCTGGTAAGTCGCCGTGTTTTGAAAAAATGGAAAAGACTAATCCAAGTGCTTATTTCAATGAACTTTGCATCAATCGCCACTCATCAGAAGAACGCGTGTACCTCCCTCGGGGCAGGTTTTGGCCTCTGATCTCGAGGTCAACGTTGTATGCCCTGAAGCATTTGGATGGATGCAAATCCTCGGGAATACCCCAGAACGGAACCCAAGGTTTTCCATTGAACACCCAGTGTTTCCAGCCATTGAGAAATGACTTCCTGCATTCTTCTATCGTGGGACCAAGGCTGGTGGAAGAAACAGATTCAAACTTAAACCATAGATCGATGGTCTGGTTTGGATCCATTCCCGCAATGGAGAGCAAATAGGCGGCAATCTCGTCGGCCTCGATCTCTTTTGTGTACCATCCAAAACCCAGTTCTTGAGCCTTTGAAATCAACTCCCGCACTTGCCGCTCCTTTTCCAGCAGACTGACGTTGAGTTCATTGATGGGTTCCAGAACTGTTAAATTGTCCACTGAAGGTGGAATGGCTGCAGAATAATATTCATATAATCGCCAAAGTGTTTTGTTGCGAATATATGCAATTTCAGATTCCTTTGGCCCATACAATTTCACCAGTTCGCCAATTGTTTTATGCGACATCGTTTGCAACACTGTCGCAATCGATTTGTCTATCTCGAGGCGTTCAGAACGTGACAGATTTCTGAGTCCTGATTCGTGACGTTGATGGGACGGTAGCGTCGCATTGCTGGCTCTTTTGAAATCGGCGCAGGCTTTGTTGAATGCCGGTGGAACTGGCATATTCCTCTTTCGAAGCGAGTGGTCATAGTAAAAACAAAGTGAATCGGTGATATCCCAAATATCTGGGTGGTATTTCTGCTCTGGGAACCGGCCCGTCATCCATGCACCACTCTTGCGAAGCAACTCTGCCAATTGCGTAATCTCTGGCGAGCTGTCAGGCTTTGGTCGTGAACCTCGATGGGTGTAATCAGCAATTCTAAAGAAATGACTTTCATCTCTTTTTTCGCTGAAGTAAGAAAATGAATGCCTCCGATAATAATGTGCAAGTTCATGGGCAATGACAGCTTCCATGTGCTGCTGTTCAAATGTCTTCAGGAGTTTTGAATAGACAACAACCATGGCAGCCTGAGCCCAATAGACGATCCCCTGGATTTTGCCGCCCTTGGACACTTTTTGATAGCAACTGTTCTCCAGGAAGATTGTTCCATCCCGATTTTGGAGTTTGCATGAGGGTTCCTGCGTCTGAAGGGAATTGACCATGAACTGGAGGAGGTCGGGTCGAGTGATGGTACCCGCAGGACAACCCGACGGGCCCGGTGGCGAGTCTTTAAAATCATTTCCTTCGAACACTCTATCAGCGAGCATTATCCAGGAGCTTTTGCTCTCGTCGAGTTGCGTTGATTCCTTTGATTTGACTTCAATCGGTGCACAATAGAGAGCCGACGTCACGAATGCGTTTGGTATGCTTTCTGAAACAACGACAATTTTTGGTTCGGGTACGTTCTTGAACTCGGGTATTTGCTCAAGAAGCGCACTGTGGATTCTATGGACGAAAGTCTGGAGCAACTGAACACCTGCATGATCTTCGTTCAAAAGTTTTGGTTCTGAACCAGATCCAAGTTGCTGCGGATAGATTTCTTTTGCCCAAAGCTGTGGGTCCATTGTGGCATAGGCAGGTACCGGCGAAATGCTGTAAAAGCCGTTGTATTTTTCGAGCAGAAGTTTGACTATTCGCTGGGAGTCTTGTGACGAGATTTTTGAGGAATTTTTGGAGCTGGATCCGAAGATACATCCACTGCAGATCACGAGATTCGCGAGGGTCATAATTAGTGAAGAAGATCTGTTGAAAAGAAATCTCATTTGCTCCCCACACAACCACAGTTCGTTCTTTTCCAGCAACGTAAACCCAGATTTTGATTCTATACCGGGCGGGAGTGGGTATTGTTTTCCGGTCGACGGAGCTCTGACCAAACAAAATTTGGAAATCCAATCGTGATCCTGCAGACACAGGCCGACTTTGCCATCGTGAACTGACACTTTGATTTGAAGATGCTTCGTACAGCGAGGATACGTCGATGGGTGATTATTGCAGCATCGACGGCGATTTTCTGGTGGACCCCTGCGTCGCTCGATATGTAAATTTCGACCGATATGCCAAAATGCCAATCGACCGTTTCCGACTTTCTTGGGAGAAAGCGGAAAGGAGGATTGTTGCGGAACGGACATCAATTGTTGGGCAAAGAGAGGAGCTGACCGAGTTTCAACTCAGATGACTCGAGATTTTGCTTGAGATTAAGGAGCTTGATCTTTGGCAGGCCACGAGGCTCAACCGACCGAGCCCATCTGCCCACATGGATCTGGAAATTTATCGTCGATCGGTATGATGGCCAAGCTGTTGCAGCAAGACCAGACAGCGACCGTCATACCATCACCTTGACACTCCGGGTTCAGACCCTATCGTCGTATCAAGCGATGTGTGACGTTTCGAATGGAGCTGCCATATGGTAGGTCAACTCAGTGAGGAAAAGACCAAAACGTTGTCCGACTATTGGGAAGCCGGCTCAAGAGATGACATCGATTCTGCCATGGCGATTTTTTCGAAGGCAGAGCGTTACACGGCAGCCCTATTCTTCCTCCGTTTCGCGGCCGAAAAAAAACTTAAAGCCGCCTTTGTAAGAAGGCATCGAACACACGCACCATTTACACATAATCTTCTGGTACTCATTGAAAATCTTGGCTGGGAGGCAACCTCGGATACCCTCACTCTTGCCGCCGAGATTAACGAGTTCAATACCGAGTCACGCTATCCAGACCAAAAACTTGAGTTTCACAAGAAGGCAACCCGCGAGTTTGCGCAAGACTACCTTGCAAAGGGAAAGGACTTTCTGCTGTGGATAGGGCAGAAATCACAGAGCGCCTCGTAATGCTAAGGAGTCGACTCAAAGAACGGGGCATCCGGGTTGATGTCGTCCTGCTTTTCGGGTCACGCGCCCATGAAGAAAGCTCCGCCGAGAGCGACTACGATATCGCCGTCGTCTCCCGCGATTTTGGAAAAGATCGGTTTCGCGAGGCGGTTCTTCTCCAGACAATCGCTTTTGGAACCCTCACAAACTGTGATTTCGTTCCAGTCGGCCTGCTCGAGTACCTCGACCCTCAGCCCGTCTCACCTATTCTTTTCGAGATCAAACGAGATGGGCTTCCCTTGATATAATGAACTTGTAGTTAACCCCCCGGGGATCGGACACCCCGCTAGGAGAGGTTAAAGGTCAGTATGAGTAATTCTAGAAGTAAGGAGGGTATTCAGGTCGTCACGGCCGTTGCCCGGCGAAGAAGGTTCAGCCCTCAGGACAAGATCGAGATCGTCAACAAGACGAGGCTCTTTGGGAACTCGGTATCGTCGGTTGCCAGGGAACATGGTATTGCTCCTTCAGTGCTC
>JBDLRR010000121.1:0-6322 GCA_039799985.1 Pseudomonadota bacterium
GCGAGCATGAGTGTGCTGAGCGGGTAGTAGATCATCGGTTTGTCGTACACGGGAAGGATCTGCTTGGAGATGGCTTTGGTCAGCGGGTGAAGGCGTGTGCCCGAGCCGCCTGCGAGGATGATGCCTTTCCATTGCGTCATGAGGGAGATCCTTCGTTTTTTGGGAGCGCGGGTGCGGCGGCAGCAGCAGAGCTGCGGGGCGCGAGGCCGGTGCGATCCCGAGGAAACATGTCTGTTTGGGAAGGCGGTGTAGCATTGTTGTTTCGTAATTGGGAGGGGGCCTCTCATAGAGCCTCGGGCAGGGGCAGGAAGTGTAAAAGGGGTGCCTTACAGCAGAAGAAACCGTTCTGATCTCAGGACAATAGAACAAGAGAGCAGCGCTTTTTGTTCCGCAGAATATCTTGAAAAATGCTGATTCAGCAGTGTTGCCTCGCTGTATGCATTACCCAAAGGTAGACCAACGGTTGAGGCAATGAAATTCGCAAAGCTGTTGAGCCATTTTTTCTCGGGCAGTGCCGCCCACCCTTTTTGAACGGTGAGTTCTTGGCATCCTTTTACAACAACGCGTTCAATAATACTGGCTGTTGCGGGATTCAGAGTGAATCTTGAGTTCTGCGCCACTCTAAAATCTGCCCTACCCAGTTGCAAAGCGTATTGTGAAATTTCGCTGACGGCAGCTGAATCTTCACCCACGAGGGCGACGAAGCGTTTGCGCAGGTTCGTATAAAAGGGCACCGAAGGCTTGGAAAGATTGCTTTCGCCCGAAATGTCGTGCACCGGTAGGCATCCAGCGGTCATAAGGTCGGAGATCTCGCTGCGCAGGGTTGCTATTGTGGTTTCTGGAAAAGCCTTGCCACCACCGTGTGGTGTTTGCGGATTTTGCGCTTTAGCGACGAAGATATTTTCTTCTGCGGACGTGTTGCTGTCGAGTTTACCGTTCCACGTTATAAAAACAGCGTTCGCAGATGCCATCCATTTGGGAGCTTGAAGAGGACTTTGTCCGCCATGACAACTTGCGCACACTACAAGGTTTGGCTGACCGATTAAGATATTAAGCCGGTCCTGACAACCTGCGTGTGGTATATCTGCTCGAGCTTCGTGAGCTGCAATTATGAATCCGGCCAATTTTATTGGAGTGGCCAACTTCAAACAAAGCTTTCTAGCGTTGTCTTTCAAGGAACACCTCCGATGTGGCAACCGCCTTGAGTGCCGCTTTGATCGACTCTCCACTCTCATTGTAGGCATCGAGAGCCTTTTTGCGCAGCTGGTTTTGCGCAGTCTGCGAATTAGAATGAACCAATGCATCGACGAATGCGTTCACCTGACAGGCATGAAATTCCGGAAGCGTTGCAATCGCTGTTCCGAGTTCGGAGATACTCGCAACAGGAATGTAGTTTCCGGCGTTGTTTAGCAGGTAGTGAGTCATCGGCCACTGTTGGGCAGTGGATTTGTGATGTTCTTTGAATTTGGCTAAACCCTCGTTTGTATAGGTGTTGAATAGGTCGCTTGATAGAGCAGGGTACAGAGCTCTTCCCCTTAGGAGGTTTGGCACACCGTGCGTTGCTATTTCCATCCTCAAATTCGCCAGCCCATCGAGCACGTTGTGGCAGCCTTTGCAACTACTGCCGGCAAGGAGTGGATTGGGGTCGCCCACCTTTTCAAGTTTGATCGAGTGCGGCGGCATTGGGGCGTCGGCGATGTCGCGGCAGAGCATGGCTTGATAAATTCCGCGCGCTGCCCAAGTGCGTTCGCGAACGTAGGTGCGCAAGAACCCAATACTTGAAAGAATTCCTCCGCCCCATGCACGACCCGCTTTGTCTTTACGTTCGTAATGCTGCCATTGGCCGCTCCAGTGCGGCACGCTGAACGAAGTAGCTGCGAGCTTCGGGGCTTCTTCGATGAAGTTGGCTGAGAATTCCTGCAGAGCGGCGGAACGAACTGTTTGATTGCTTGAAACCACCTGTCCGAACGGCTGATTGTTTAGCACTAGGTGCGCTGCAAAGAGCAGTGGTTCAAATTCATAAAGTGCATAGCCCGCATCACCTGGGACGTCGAAATTCGAGGGAGGAAGTTCAAAGCCGTCGCCACCAAAAATCCCCGGATTTTCAGGATCGAAATAAATACGATCGGGGCGGCGGGTGAGGTATTTGCGGTTGAAGGCCATGACCTCTGGTGTGGGAGCCATGCGCCAAGTGCACCATTCGCATTGTCCGTCGTTGCGGATGACCTGAATCTTCCACTGATCGCGTACGATGGTGACAACCCAGTCGGCAAAATCGGCGGCATTTTCGCCGTCGCGTGAGGTGAGATAATCGAAGGCGTCGCCCACGGCAGTTGGACTCATTGAGGTCAAGAGTTCAGGACGTTCTTTAAATGCAAGGGCTGCAGGCTTGCCCACAAGTTTGAGCGACATGCGGTTGAGTGCTTCGATATTCGTCAGGGTGGGCATTGCGCGCAAATTGAGCGGCGGCGGATATGTAAAATTGTCGTCGTCATCTGAAGTGGTAGCTGGAGGCTGTATTGTTTGGGGTGCTGGCTCTAGAGCGGGTTGTGTTGGTTTTTTGGTGCACGCGTTGCTTAAGAACGCTGCCATCCAAAGAACACTAAATGCTGTGTATTTGAATTGGCGATTAAACATGGTTGAAAACTCCCACGGGCAGTGGTCCGGGAAGGAATTGTCGTTGAATTTTGTTGGCCATCTCGGTGCTGCAGTTCACGAGCCCGTTGCTGAAAATAGCATCCAGAATTCCGCGGTAAACGCTCCGGCAGCGGAATGCGTCGGTTGAGCCGTCGGTGAGTGCAATTGAATTGCCCACGTAGGTTTCGGGATCCACACTCCCGTGCAGACCTGTGCGGATGAAGGGGCTTAACGCCAGAATACAGTTGTTGGCACCCCAGTGGTCGCGTCCGCCGGTAGGGTTGAGCTGCGGAGGCCTGCCAAATTCGCTGCCGATAAGCACGCTCGTGTTGTCGAGGTGTTGTTCGATTTGTCGGAGGAATATCTCTATAGCGCGAAGATCGCGGTCGAGTTTTTCTTGTTGGCGCTGGTCGTTGTTGCCTGAGTAGGCATTGTGCGTGTCGTAGGAATGAAAGCCTTCGGTCTTGCCAATATTGATGACGTAACATGATGCCAGCTGGCCTTCGTTGATGAGCTTTGCTGCCATTGCGAGTTGTTCGTGCCGATCGGTTCCATAGGGCCCGGAGAGGCCTTCATAAGGCGCCCAGTAGTCAGCCGATAAGTTGAGTTGGTTGATAAATGTCTTACGTTCTGCGGCCGACGGATCGCGCAGCACTGTACGGAAGGTATGAAGGTCAGTTCCAGGAGGCGGGTTGCGGATCAGGTGGTTCAGATCGCTGGAATTGGCATATTTGCGCGTGTAGCTTGTCAGAGCATCGATGTACTCTTCACCACTCATGTCCGCGATCGAATCGGGCAGGCGGAGTTGCTCGCTGAGTGCTGATAGCTTTTGTGGGAGTGTCGTGCCCGTTCCCATTTCAGAGAGTCCTACCGAATTGCGGAAGGGTTGAACACCAAAGCTAACCACGCCGTATTTTGTTCCGTGGCCGGTGAGCTCTCCCAGCACCGCCGCAAAGCTGAGTGCAGAATTTTCCGTGCTGCCGCGCATCAGCACTGCCAGCGCTGCGTTGTGAGCATTTTGGCCGTCCATTTGCATGCCGCTGAGAAGCGCAAGGCGGTGTCCAAATGTGGAGATGAGGGGTGAGTTGGGAGTGAGAACTTTCGGGACGTTCAAAAACCTCATTCCATGAGCTTCAAATAGCTCGGTGGTTGGAAAGTGGATGTGACTGCTTAGTCCTCCTGCCGAATCGAACACCGGCAGAAATTGCGCGTGATCCACCCCACCTTGCAGTGTGATGAGAACAAAGGTGTGCTTCGGGCGATTGAGTGAACTTATTCCGGTTGCACTGCGAGGAAGAAGGGATGTGAGAAGCGCAGCACCGGCGGCATGCATGAAGGATCGTCGAGATAGCTTCACCATGACTGTGCGAACCCCCTAGAGTTGAGCAGTCTGACCAACGCTATGATGTTAAAATGCTCGGGGTGCATGTGCTGCGGGAAAGTTTGCCGTGTTGGCAGCCCCGCTGACGGGGTCACAGAGACAATATCTTTGGGGATTTGTCCTAAATATGTTGTCGACGAAAAAAAAGTTGTTCTTGGGGTTCGATCAAAGGCTCCCTTTCCGGAAAAGGGGGCTGGTGTCGGTTTGAGGGGGTTACATCAGAGTCCCTGCTCGTGCGGGGTGGTGGGCTTTTTGTTCTCTTAGAAACGGGCCTCTTGAGCAACCCATGGAGGAAGTTTTTCAGGTTCCGTTGTGGCACCACTTCGGGTTTTATCTTCTCCGTCACCCTCTAAGTATTTTCCAAAAACCTCGAAGAAGTAGCGGACACTTCCATTGGGAAGGTGTTCAGGATCTCGACAGCTGTCGTATTTATAGTCATCTGCCCAACCTTGCTCAGATGCCTCCTGTTTGAGGATTTCCTGAACATGCGCATAAATTTCTTCAGGACTTGACCGGAATTCGTCCAGTACTGTGAACGAGTATAGCTTCATGTTATTCGACCTCTTCGTTCAAGATTGAACAGTAGCATCTGTAATGCCAAATCTACCGCGAGCGATACGATGACCAGCCCATACACAATGACACCCAGCGAGGCAATACGAAGGTTAAGAGCCGATCTTTCGCCTTTTCTGGTGCATCTCACTCGGTCTGGAAGGGTGAAACTGTGGGGCGATATTGCTGGACGATCTGAAGACGAGTTCCTGACACTCAATGCAGAGGCAAGCCTTCAAAGAATTATCAAGTCTTCGCGGATTGAAGCGAAGAGTCCGTTTGGATACTTCAATTTTAAAATTCCATATCGCAAAAAGAATGGGACTTTAATTAATGCGAATTCACGTGTTCAGCGTGCTTGGCTGCGTTCGGTTTGTTTCACTGAAACGCCAGTGGATGCGATTGGTTTCCAGTGCCAATTTAATCCAACGCGTAGGTGCCAGTTTGAGCCATTTGGGTTGGCATTTTTTGAATCGCCTGTTCGCAAGGCTAGGGGCAATCCCATTTTTTACGTTGATTCTGAAAATGCAAACCTGCGTTCATCCCTTGATGTGATACCCGCTTCGATTGTTTGCGAAGGCTTTGCTCCGATGATGCCGTTTTTTGAGTGTTTTGGTAAGCCTATATATTCGGGCGGCGGCAGTGCGAAGGAGATTGATTTTCGATGGGAGCGCGAATGGCGTATCGTTGGGGACTTCGAATTTTCGAAGTTAGACGTAGCATTTGGGCTTTGCCCGGAAGAGCGCATTTCTGGGTTCGAATCTCTGGTGAGTCGAAATTACCTCTTTGTAGATCCGTTTTGGTCCAAAGAGCGATTGGCAGAAAAACTGTCTCAGGATGAACGGCTCAAAAAATTGCTGGGGTAATTTCGGCTCGATAAATTGATTATAGCGCAATTCACTGTCGGCTTTGAATCAACTTCAAAAGATACTTCCCATACTGCGAATTCTTCATCCCCCGTGCCGTTTCTTCCACCTTCTCCGCGTTAATCCACCCCTTGTGAAATGCGATTTCCTCGGGGCAGCAGATCTTCAGGCCTTGGCGGTTTTCAACTGTTTCAATGAAGGTTGAGGCTTGCAGGAGGCTCTCATGCGTGCCCATATCAAGCCACGCAATCCCGCGGCCGAGCACTTCCACATGCAGGCGTTCACGCTTGAGGTACTCTTTGTTCACATCGGTGATTTCGAGTTCGCCGCGTGCGCTGGGCTTGAGGTTTTTGGCGATTTGGAGAACGTCGTTGTCGTAGAAGTAGAGCCCCGGCACGGCGTAGTTGCTTTTGGGCTGTGTCGGTTTTTCAACAATCTCAATTGCACGGCCGTGTGAGTCAAAAGACACCACGCCGTAACGTTCTGGGTCGTTCACATGGTAGCCAAACACGGTGGCTCCCGCGGTGCGGCGGGTGGCGCTGGCGAGGCTTTCGGGGAAGCCGTGGCCATAGAACACGTTGTCGCCCAAAATAAGGCAGCTGTTGGCATTGCCTACGAATGGTGCACCAATGGTGAAGGCCTGTGCCAGGCCATCGGGGCAGGGTTGCTCGGCATAGCTCAGGTTCATGCCCCACTGCGATCCATCGCCGAGCAGGCGTTGGAAGAGTGGAAGGTCGTGTGGGGTGGAGATGATCAGCACGTCGCGCATGTCGGCGAGCATGAGTGTGCTGAGCGGGTAGTAGATCATCGGTTTGTCGTACACGGGAAGGATCTGCTTGGAGATGGCTTTGGTCAGCGGGTGGAGGCGTGTGCCCGAGCCGCCTGC
>JBDLRR010000122.1:0-4960 GCA_039799985.1 Pseudomonadota bacterium
ATTTGTTTTTCTCGTCGGGAAGTGGAATCGAGATTTCTCCCACCACCGGAACTCCCTTGACGACAATTCGCGTCGGCTCAATGTCAACCCGCTTGGGGTTGAATGAAATCGGCACTCCGACCCTTGCCTTGATGTTGATACCAAAAAGGTCGACCTGTGCGTTGTATTTGTCATTGGTATAAACGTTTTGAACACCAAATCGCTTGTCGAGAGTCAGTTCAATCGCCGGAGTTCCGCTCATTTCGATGCGGCACATCACTGAATTGGCCTTTTCCAAATTCAACTGCGCGAAGGCAGCACCCGTCGCCGGTTCCTTGAGCTCAAGCAGACCAAATGCATCAACAAGCTTTGTCACAGCACCCAGAACCTTTGCATCATCCACAAAAACAGACATATTGCGCGAAGCAGTATTGAAGAATGCAGAATTGACCCGAATTGTGCGCCCTTGGGTAAAAAGCAGATTGCGGAATTCAGTCACATTGCGCAACAAGGGAACGCGTTGGACATCCGAAAATTTCTCCCAGCGCACGGGCACATCGCGGATAAAGAAACCGTCTGGAACATTTGTAACGGCTAAATTCTCACCAGACCAAACAGTCTTGTCGGAGTCATTGTAGCCAAGCTTGCCGAAAACGTCGGATTCAAAAGAATTGGCTGCTGAAAACAACAATCCATTGAAAAGATAGTTTCCGCCCGTCCCGACAGTCACTCCTCCTTGGGTCTCAAACATCCATTTCATTCCACTGCGTCCGCGCACAACCCCAGCCTGGTTGTTCACACCGGCACGGGCTTCAAAACGAATCTGTCCATCAGACTCAATGGCAACTTTCCGAAGACCGGTGCGCTCGAGAAGCTCAATCACGTCTTGATGCAAATCGTGCAAACCAATTTGGGTCATCAATATTCGAAGTCGTCCCGAGGTGAGTTCATTGTCGACCATTGAAAAATTTGAACCTGAGCGGGCAAAAGCTTCAAAAAGTTGGGAGATCACTTGCCACTGCTGAAATTCTTTACTGTCTGCAAATTCTTCAACCGCGTCTGCAGAGGTTGGTTCGCTCTTGGCAGGACAGGTCAGACCCCAACGCTTGCACCACTGTTCAAACGAAATCTTCTCAACCTCGAAAGCGGCTTCGCCCGCAGGCAAAGAAGCGACCCGACTTTCCTTCGAACTTGATTCACTCGAAGTTCGTCCACAGGATGCAACAAAGGCAAGACCTGCAACAATCAAAACTCCAGCTGCCGACACTTTTCCAAAATGCGGAATTCGAAACGACGTCATAATGCCCCCTATGGTCTTCCTTTTTGAAGTCTACAGGGGGCAAAGGCTCTGCTCAGAACGAGATGACGAAACCCAACCGTTGTGGGCTAAATTTACCCGGCTAACTTTGGTTGTAGCGTTTGAATTTGACGTACTTTTCAAGCTCGGGTGCCATTACGTTGCGACCTTGAACTTCGGCAAGAAACTGCAACACACCCACTTGCCAGTCACCCACCATCGCCTGTCCGGTCGCCTTCGTGCCGTTGTTGTTGCGCAGGCCCCAATTCTCGCCGCCGCTCGTCCAGTCAAGACCCGTTGTCCGCTCTCCCAGTGTCTGCAATGGCGCGGTGGTCTGATAGTCATCTGAATTGATGATATTCAATGGTCCATGCAGGGCATCGTCCAGACCACCTTCACCTTTTGGACCAAACAACATCGCAAAGCAGGATCCGGAGCCATCGCCCATGTCGCGAGTACGTCCGCCGTCACTCACGACCAGTATGAGAGTTTTGGTTCCCTTGGTGGCGTTGGCCAGAATATTGAGCCCCATCGCCAGCTGGCGCATTCCCTCAACGTAATTGAGCGCGTTGTATGAACTCGCAATCCCGTTGATTGGATTGTCGATGTCAGCTCCATCAAGGTCGTTGACGTTCAAAAACAAAGAGAAGTTTCGATACGGTTTGCCACTGATGGTCAGAGCCTTGGCCACAAAGGCACACTGGGACAAGAACTCCTGCTTTGCGCTGACTGTCGTCGCCGAGTTTGAGGTTGTGTTGAAGAGAGCCTGCTGGTTGCCCAGCACCGTGTTCGGATAGGCCATCGTTGCCATTTCGTTGCCCGCCACATTACGCAACGATGTGATGACGTCTGCAACCTTCTGACGGGAATCCAAAATGGCATTTCGTCGTTTGGGATCTACCACTGAGATCTTGTCGAACAGGTAAGAAAGGTTCCTGTCGGTGTTGCTGTTCACGGAACGATAATCCCCAAAACCACCCGACAAGCTTTGATCGATGTTCTGCACCAGGCGGCTCACACTTCGGCCAACAACTTCGTGTCGTGCGTTCTCATTGCTGCTCAAACCGCTGTAAACAACATTGAATTCAACGCTGCCGTTGGCGTCGTATTGATCGCCCATCATGAACGCCGTGATACCCAATGGACTGGTGACGAGTCCCTTGTAGCCGGCAAGATGGTTGACGTCACACAAAGACGGACGAATCTTGGTCAAAGTCAAATTGTGAACTGCAAAGTTTGTAAAACGCTGAAGGCCAATGCCCGTTTGCACGGCAACGTTGTCAGGAAAGGTGCCTACATAACTTTCATAGCCAGCGGCATTCCTTGCGGTTGTATTGACTTCTCTTCCATCAAAAGTTCCGAACTTCAACATCTGGCCAAACCAGTTGTTGAATCTGAGCGCGGCAAACCTGGGATCCACGCTCAAGTCACAGACTCCGTTGGACTTGAGGTAATCCTTGGAAGCAGAAGCCTTGTTCAACGCAGGGTGGTTGCTGTTGTCTCTGAAAGTGGTGTTCTTTTTGTCTTCCGTCAATTTGCCCAAAGCAAAGACAAGTGGATGGTGTACCTGGTCGAAAATCTTGATGGTGATCAGCGACCAGTCATTGGACCCTGCTTGTGCCTGGGCCTCCTGCAGCTGAAAAAAAGCAGCCAATTGTGCAGCAGAACCAACATGGCCAAGCTCGCGTGTCAAATGAAACGAATCCTTGACCCACCACTGCGGAAATGGCTGATGAGAACCCGTGAGAAGATGGTTCCATCCAGGAACGCGAATCATGTTGCCCACGCTCTCGAGAAAAGCTGTGGTGACTCCGGCACCGATGCCCCACTTCAACAAATCACGGCGAGACCAATTCATACTCGACATTTCCCTCTCCTCAGGCTGTCGCTTCATCTCGAAGTCGCAAAGGAATATGAACTCAACAAGGCCGCAATGGCCCGACGTCGCTTCTTCAGGCCATCGTCCGTGTTGCCTGGAGCACCACAGTTGTTGACCGAATAAAGTTCCTGGACTGCGGCCTGGTATGCGTCACTGGTGGGGGCGAACTGCGGCATGCAGCGTGCCACCATTCTTTCTGCCGACATTTTATCTGCGCAATAACAATTCGAATACTGATCATCAACTCTGCAGTTGAATGCAGCGACGCTCGCCACAGTCACAAGTGATTTCAAATAAATGTCATCCTCAATCGAATCTGCACGCAAACCGGTGCGAGTCGCGCCGACGTCGAGAAAGTCCCTTTCAACCTCGAGAACTTCCTTTCCAAGAGCCGGGACATAAACATTGGGCAACAAAAAACGCTCCCGGCCCGTGTTGTCGGGAAACCGCCTCTTGTCCTGGAACTCGGTTGAGTTGGGGTAAATGATCATATCGTCTGTGAGCTTCAAAATATCAGGGTCAGTAGGAGTTGCTCCCACGCAGTTCAAAATGGCATCACGCAATTGCTCCAGATTTTTTCTTTGCCGCCCTTCGGAAAAGTTGGTGGTCAGATTCATCACAAGCGGTTCCACCTTTGCCGCGGTCGCATCTGCAGAAGTGTCTTTTTGATCCTTGTTTGCTGTATCCGCACCAGAGCCTGACGTGGAAGTTCCTTCGGCTGCAAGAGTCTTCTTCATTCCACTAGGCAAAATAATTGCCTTTGTGTTCGAAGGTAATTTGTCTGCACTGCAAGCAACAAAAACCAACACCGACGCCAACACGGCACTGATGAGTCTGAACCTTCTGAACTGACGAACATCAGACCGCATTATTGTCCTCCCGCAGCGCAAGAAAAGGTTTCAGACTTCAAGTAGGCTTGAAACACGGGAAGTAATTTTCCACCACCACTCTTCCATGAACCCATGACACCACTGATGATCTCCTGATTTGTCGCATTTAAATTGCTCATCGCACGCGGCACAATCCGCGACAACCCACGCGCCAAAACCAATTCATCGCGCAGGTAATACTTCAACAGGTCGTCGACCGTCACGACAGGATAATCGACTCCATTGTCTTGCACGCAGCCTCTTTCCTGTCCGGAACCGAGTCCGATGTTCAACCAATCTCCAAAAATCGCCACGTCAACTCTCTGCAATTCACTGGCTCCAGGCGGCTGATTGGCCCAATTGTTGGCTCCCTGAATAACTTTGTCGTTGATATCTAATTTCGATTTCGCTTCGAGAATGTACGATTTTAAAAGCGCTTCTTGACGCGAAAGTTCTGTACCACCATTTTCAATTCGCCGGAGACTTTCGCCGGAAAGAATGTCGCCGATGGGTCCGAACGGACGAAACACGATTGAGCCCGACGCCAATTGTCTGCCAAGATGGCATCCCTGACAATAATTCCCGGTGGCAGGAATCTTTGCCGTACCACGCGGAGCAAACTTGCCTTCGCTCTGGACCAAAACGCGCCAATCGTTTGTGACCAAACACTGCGGCAAATCATTCACTTTGGTTCCCTGCTCGCCCTCAGTGTTTGGCAACAGAGTTTCACCTCGAATCACCTCGTTCATGGCAGCGACGCGCCCGTAGTTGTTGTTCTCAAAGAGCATTGACGAGGGCTTGGACGCCAAGAAACCCAACGTCGTGAAGTAAGTTCCGCGTGGAGCTTCCATCGTGCACTGAACGTATGTCTTGCCCGCATTTTCTGGGAGATTGACTTTGTCTGTGCAATCTTTTCCATAATAGAGTGCTGTCTTT
>JBDLRR010000123.1:0-5782 GCA_039799985.1 Pseudomonadota bacterium
CTCGTGGTTGCGAGTGGAGGCAAGGGAGAAGTTCAAGCCGGGGGAGAATGGCTATTTCAAAGCCAGGGCCAACATCAAAAGTTCTTCTCGCAAAACTATGGCCTGACTGTGACGATTCAACCGCAGATCGTTGTCAACGATATCATCAAGCAAAAGATAGATATTCGGATCTCGAGTCCGAGCGCAGATTCGAGTGCAAATTCAAATGCCATTTCAAGCCTCGATCAAAGTGTACTCAGCACCGAAATCACCACGCGAGCAAATGAACAAATCCTCCTCACCCGCATCAATCAGAAAACAAAAGGGAAGTCAGTCTCCAAAGTCCCAATTCTCGGCCACGTCCCGATTCTTGGGGAAATCTTTAAAAGTCGTGAATCACATGACAATGGCAGCGAACTTTGGATTGCAATCAGAAACCGTCTGGGCAGTTCCGAAACTCCGCCTCAACTCGAAGTCAATCCCAACCCAGACCATCAAACCCCGTCACATCACTGGCTGGATTGAATGCATATTGTCGTTGACTTTAAAAACAGATTCTTTCACATCAGCGCAAGTCCTCTGAATAAAATTGAGGACTTTGTTGACCAGGGATTTTTCCTCTATTTCCGGCAAGCAGGGATTGAAGAATACAGAAATTCAATATCCTCCTTTTCGATTTTCAATAGATTTAACAATAAAAAACCATTCTGGATCAGGTTATCCTGGGGTTCTTTATTGCGCCTTGGATTTTCATCGAGTCTCAAATCGCCAGAAAAAAATAGTTTTTCGAGTTATGCAATTGTTGACTTGTCAAATCTCGAGTCGGCAGCAAGTCTTGAAGAACTGCAAATCGAAGGTCCTGTGCTTACCACGAATGGATATTGCGTCCGAATTGACGATGAACAGGGACAACGTATCTTCGCCATCAGCGAGTCATTTGACCTCGAGTCAAGACGTTTGATGCTTGCAAGAAATTTTCAAGAATTGCATCCAAAATTGATGCACCTTTCAGTTCTGCTTTTGTTGCCCTTGATGATTGCGGCCAGCTTCGTTGCGCCAATTGTAAAGAGGCCAATCGGATCTGCCCAAACCTCACCCCCTCGATACAAATCCGAGCAAACAAGAAATCAAGGAAGCAGCACGCAATCTATTGGGGAATTTGTTTCCGTGAGTCAGATGCAAGACGAGAAAGACCATCGAGAACATCCAGAAGCGGCCGAAATTGAAGTCAGTAAATTGCGTCCTGAAAAATCAAACGCGCAAGACATTAAAGCAGATCAATCCAAGGATATTGATCCCATGCGCTGCAGTCCCATTGAGAGAAAAAGGCAGCCCCCGGAACAACCCACCGTGAAATTCAAGGAATTGAGAAAGGAGGAGTGGATTGTCTGTCGCTGAATTCGCAATTGGCATGCCCATTGCGATGATCTGTATTGCCGGTGTTCATGAACTTTTTCGCATCCAGTCCGCAGAAAACGCAATCAATGTTGTGGCCAGTGCTCAAGCTGCGGAACTCTCATACCAGAGCCTACGCAACATCCTGGACGAGACGTTCGCAGCGGCAGACAATCCTAATCAAAGGGCTTTGGAAGAGAAGATCTCATCTCTTGTCGGAGATACTTTTCAATCGCCTCTGCTGTTATGGAGATTTTCTGCAGGAGATCTTCAAAAGCCAACAGTCTCCGGAATCAAGGTGACCGTCTCAGGCGCTTCGTTTTCGAATCGTTTCGCCAAGACCGAGGTCAAGATTCAGGTCTGCCTGAAGAGCTGGTTGGAACCTTTGTTGAGAGTTCTATCCGATGGCAGAAATTGTCTTGGTCAATACAAAACAGCAGGTGAGGCCAATTCTGGGCGGGGAATCCCGTTGACGGGCTTGGCCATACGCGCATCAAGCGTTTCGTTGATTCCTTATTTCAGCGCCAGCAAGGCTGATCGGTGAACTCCATGAGCAACCTTGGTTTTGAAGGACAAATAATGATCCATACGAAAGGTGAGAATGGACAAATTCTTTCGTTACTCTGCTTGCTCCTGGGTTTTCTTGCCCTGTTGGGGCTGGCCATCACGAGTTCCCTTTTTTCTGCGAGCAGAAAGCTTTCACATGATGAATCTGAGTTTCTGAAGTTATTTGAACAGCAATTGACCTTTGCTCAACAACTGAACGTCATCGCCGAGAATAACTTGGAAATAGCCGAGCTGCTGAGTCGAATCATTCCGCTCTATCAGACGGCGGTTGGATTTTCCCTTGACCTCGCGGCAAGCACACCAATATGGGAACGGCAATTGCCAATTCCCAAGCCGGATAATGTTTTCGCCGCATTCCAGAGTGCAGTCCCGCAAATCTCCCGAAATCTGAATCGACTCGCTCGACTCAATACAGAGGCGGCAATCAGCCTTCCGTCCAATCGGAGATCCCTATTGAGGAAGTTGAACTTGACCGAGTCAATTTGTCTCATGTTTGACAAGCAGCGAACAATCGCTGCAGGAGCAACTTTTTTGGACCACCGGATCAGCTGCCAGCTCAGTGCCCAGCAGTCGTTGCTGGCAATGCCACAATTTCGTTTTTTCTCGGATCTCGGTGCTTTGAACCGACTCTTCGGTGCGATGCCAGGATTGACGCTCATCCAGATCCACAATGACTTAATATTACGAGCTACGCCAAGTTCGTCGGCCAACTCTTCATTCCAGGACTCACCCTTTGCCCAAAAAAAGCTTGTTCTGACACATGCCTCGTTCTGCCGAGTTCAGGCGGCAAGTTCATCACGTGCTGACTGCCCAAAACTGCAAGACCAGAAGCGCATCAACTTGCCCGAAGATCATCTGGCATCGTTTTTTCCCAACTGGACAATCTCTGTTGAGGATTCCAAGGATGAAATTTGAACACTGTCGCGGCCAGGCGCTCGTGGAGCTTGTGGTTGCTCTGCCTCTGCTTTTAGTGCTGCTCACGACGCCAGTGTGGTTCCGGAATCTCCTCAACCATCGCCTCCAGTCAGACTCCAGGGCACTCGACAACCGAATGCAGAATTTCTGGCGAGGACTCAAAGAAGATCATTCCAAGGCCAAGGCGAGCAGTTGCCTCCACTCTTTTGTTCCAACGCCATTGCCCGATGCGACGCCATGGCCGCAGGAGGTTGACCAGCAACGCGCAATCACGCTTGCGACTCTCCGAGGGGCTTGTCTCGCGGAGGCTTCAGGCAGGCTCGGACCAAAGGCGGCACTCCCACTTTGGGGTTTGCACTTGAGTACGCCCTCAGAATCGCTTGCCAAAGCCTCCGCGGCAGCGTTGTGCCCTCGGACGAAAGATTGGGGCGAAAGGCTCAGAAGCCAAATCGTCCAAGGGCAGCGCATCCTCCGTTCAGCCGAGCAGGCAAAGGCAGCGAATGTCCAATATTTACTCAAAAACTATTGCACAGGCAGCGTAAATTCGCCGCCCATGCTTGACAGGATAATCGGCCCTATATTAGGACCCTCACCACGTTGGCGCTTTAGCTCAGTCGGTAGAGCAGTAGATTGAAAATCTACGTGTCCCCAGTTCGATTCTGGGAGGCGCCACCACTTGTTCCGCCTCACTCCTCGCCTCTGTAGCTCAGCTGGTAGAGCATCGCATTCGTAATGCGAGGGTCGCAGGTTCAAATCCTGTCGGAGGCTCCATCCTTGTCTGAAGCCGCTCTGACACGTTCGACAGCAAAAAACCTTGAACTCAATAAGGCTGGTAACTTTTTTCTTCGGCATAGGCTGAACCCATGGCCTTGTTTATCTGCGCCTTGACCTGAAAACGCTGGTCATTGGTCACATAAACAGCTCGTGCGAGTTCAATGAACTGCTGGTCAAAAAGCTTTGCACGTTCCTTGTCGCGGATGTCATCCTCAACAACCCAAAGCGTTTCATTGATCTTTTTCAACTCGGTCACCAATGCATGGCCGATGTCAATGCTGTTCTTTCGACAGGTTTCAACAAGGGCATCAAGCTCCTTGCGGATGTTCACAAGCTTTGCAGGATCCTTGATTCGTTCACTTTTGATTTGAAGGATCGTGATCTTGTCGAGCAGCTCACCCACCGAGACTGGCACAAAAATTTCAGAACTGCTCACCATTCACCTCATCGCAAAAGCCAGTTTCCTGGGTTCACCTGCCCTGCATCAGATCCGACTGCCTGGGATCGAATGCCATCCTGAACGTCTCGCCCAAAAAATTGAGTGCCAAAACCAAGCTCAGAATCGCCAACGCCGGGAAAATAGCCATGTGGGGTGATTCAATCAAGTACGCCCTGGCGTCATTCAGCAGTCCTCCCCAAGAAACATGCCCATCACCAAGCCCAAGACCCAGAAAACTCAGGCCTGCCTCGGCAAGAATGGCGCCCGCCATACTGAACGTCGCATGAACCAGCAGCGGAGAGGCCACATTCGGAAGCAAATGCCGAAACATGACTCTTGCCGGAGACGCGCCCGCGGCTTTTGCAGCCAAAACAAAATCGCAGCTCTTCAAGGAACGGAACTGAGAACGGACTATCTTGGCTGAACCAATCCACCCCCCGACGCACAAAGCAAACACGATGGTTGCAAATCCACCACCAAAAAATACCGCTATCGCCAATGGAAGAACGAGTGGTGGAAACGCCAGCAGAATATCCATCACCCGACCCACCAGGACGTCGACCCATCCATCAAAATAACCAGCCATAGCCCCCAATGGCACCCCAATGGCCAGGCACACAAGAACCGTAGTGGTGCCGACAACCAATGAAACACCCGCTCCGCTCACAATCTGAAGAAGAACGCTGGAACCAACGGCATCATAACCCATCCATCCCAAGGGATTTGAAACAACGAAGCTGGGTGGCAAACGAGTGAATGGCAGATGAACATCGATTTCAAACTTTTCCGGAAAGAACAGCGGCAGAACTGCAATCAAAGCCCAGAAAACAAAGACCTGAAAACCCAACAGCGATGACCATCGCGACCGTATGCTCCCCCAAACAAGCCCTGGAAAATTCATGATGACACCGTGCGCGGGTCGACAGCCCGTTGCAAGAGTTCAACCAACCAGGCCACTGAAACATGGATTGTTGCGAGCACAACGACGCATGCTGAAACAAGATTGTAATCACGCTGATTGACCGCTTCGATCATCAAACTGCCGAGTCCGGGCCAGGTGAACACTTGTTCTGTAATCACCGTACCACCCAACAGTCCTGCCAATTGCAGGCCCAGGATCGACAAAACCGGCAATACGGCATTCCTCAATGCATGTTTGAAATAAATTCCTCCGGGACCCACACCTTTGGCGCGTGCGGTTCGGATATAATTTTCTGACATCACGTCAAGCAACATGGCCCTCATCATCCGCCCTGACATGGCCGCCAAAGCCCCTCCCAGCGTGAGCGATGGGAGTATCAGCGATACAAATCCAGCATTCCCCGTGAGTGGAACCAAATTCCATTTCACCGAGAGGATCCACAACAAGAGAGTGCCTGTAATAAACACAGGAGCCGAGACCAAAATCAACGAGCCCAAAGCCAGAAAGCCATCCAGTCGAGAGCCCGGACGGGCCGCACCCAGAACTCCCGAGACCAAGGCAAACACGAGTGAAAATGCGAATGCGGTGCCTGCCAACTGAAAAGTCGCAGCAAGACGTTCTTTCAAAATCGGTGCAATCAATCTGCCGTCCACGATTTTTTTTCCGAGGTCTCCCTGCAGCAATTTCTTGAGATAAGAGAAATACTGCTCGCCCAGAGGCAAATCGAAACCGTTCTCATGCAACCAGATTTGTTTTTGAACCAGCGGAGCGTCCGGACCAAAGACAGCGTC
>JBDLRR010000124.1:0-3272 GCA_039799985.1 Pseudomonadota bacterium
ATTTCCGCGCAAATCCAACAAGACCATTTTCAACTTGCCGCGTGCTGTCTGCTGCGCATGCTCAAAAAGTGCATAAACGTCGTCGGCCGTATGGTTTGCAAATCCGGTGACACGAATATGCAGGACTTCGGGATGCCCCTCGACAATTCGCAACTCTGCACTGCGCGTGGGAATCTCTTCTCGCGCCAGAAAAGACCTGAAGACCCGCCGACTGGAAGGGCGAAAGAACCAAACCGGAGAGGCTGTGTCCACCGCCAACTCACGAATATCCCGCAAGACGCTTTCGAGCGGACGAAACGCAGAAACATGATTGCCGACGCGAAGCAAAACATCACCCGAACGTATCCCTGCCATGTGCGCTGGGCTGTTTGGCACGACTTCACGAATGACAGGCAACTCCTGTGCTTCGTCAATCACCAAACCCACGCCACCAAATTGACCTCGTGTACCGCTGCGCAATTCCTTGTACTCGTCGTGTGACATGTAGGAACTGTGGGGATCAAGTTCATCCAATAGGCCATTCAAATAAGTATGAACGGCTTGTGAGACCAGGACTCCTCGCAATCTTGCATATTCTGGAACAACATAACGGCCGATCAAATCCAAGCTGCGCAAACCAGGTTCAACAGACAGAGGAACCCCAAAAACCCGCAAACCCACTCGCAACACGGCCTGTACTTCGGAAGTCTCCTGTGAAGGCATCAGCGCGGATGCAATTCCAGCTTCCGGACAAATATCGGCGCTCTGTCGCGTCATCGACGGACACAACTGAAGAGTTCGGTATCCAGACAACTGCAAACCTTCAGATTGAGCACCGCGCTTGACAAAGCCAAGTTCAATGTCGCCGCCATGTTCACGCGCAAGAGCCTTGATGCCGCTGGAAAGCATTCGCGCCGCATCCAACCGCTCGCGTTGAACGTAGTGCTGCTCGATAATCCGCAGAGCGTGTCGAATCACATCGGCTTCGGTGTCGAAGGACAATCCTGGAAAAATTTCTTCCAATGGAACGATCGCATGACCCGAAGAAAAATCATGGGTCAAACCAAATGTTGGAAACCAAATTGAACCCAACCGATCAGAAGACGACGGATAAACGCCAATCAAGAGGCCGAGCAACCAAAGCATCTGCCTTGTTGATTTGCCAAGTCTTGCCCTGATTTTGGAAAACAACGCAGCAATCACACAACATCTCCCCATCCGAAAATAGCAGATGTTGGTGTGCGACAAGTGACAATGCTGCCGATTGAATGGGCAACTCTTACCCGAACCCAGGAGAGGTCAAAGCTATTCGACTGTCACGCTTTTCGCGAGGTTACGTGGTTGGTCGACGTCGGTCCCCTTGCGCACTGCAATCCAGTAGGCCAGCAGGTGCATCGGGATGGTGGTTATGAAGGGCAAAATTGTTTCCGAGCACTCGGGGATTCCAATGAAATCATCGGCTATCGACTTCAACATGGCATCATCTTCCTGACCCACGGCCAGAATGCGTCCTCCACGGGCCTTGATTTCTTCGATATTTGAGATTGTTTTCTCGTAATAACGATCGCGCGGAGCCAGACAAACTACGCACATGTTCTCATCAATCAAAGCAATAGGTCCGTGCTTGAGCTCACCCGCAGCATAGGCCTCGGCATGAATGTAGGACAATTCTTTGAGTTTCAACGAACCCTCGAGAGCCACAGGCCATTGTGGTCCGCGACCAATGAAAAGAAGATTTGTTGTTTGCTGAAATTTGTTTGCAAGCCGCTCAATTGATTCCGACAAACCCAAGGCCTTCTCGACGAGACTTGGAATCTTGACGAGATCATCAATCCTGGCATGCAAATCAGCAGACGACAGCGATGCCCTCTCTTGGCCTAAAGCCAATCCCAAAAGGTGAAGTGCAGTCACTTGAGCCGCAAAAGCCTTGGTGCTTGCCACACCAATCTCCGGGCCAGCCTTTGTCAATGACTCAGCATGACAAGCGTGGGCAATGGTGCTGCCCGGAACGTTGACGATAGCCAAGGTGTAGGCGCCGTGAGCACGAGCAGACTTGATCGCCTGTAAGGTATCCGCCGTTTCACCGCTTTGCGAAACCGCAACAACCAACGTGTTTTGGTCAACTGTCGACGCACGGTAACGATACTCGCTGGCCAAATCGACTTCGACCGGAATGCGCGACTGCGCCTCGATAAAATATTTACTCAACAAGGCCGCATAATAGCTGGTTCCACACGCAATAATTTGCAAGCGTTGAAGACTTTTGAGGGGCAACTTGCCCACACCCAAATCGACCAAATTGATCAGTCCAACGTCGCGCTCAATCCGACCGTTGAGAGTCTGGGCAATAGCCAATGGATGTTCGTGGATTTCCTTGAGCATGAAATGCCTGTATCCACCCTTTTCCATCATCGCGACAGACCACTCAACTTTGCTGAACGCACGCGCAACTGGCTTGCCTTCAAAGCTTTCAATCTCAATTCCGGAAGGCTTCAAGATGACGATTTCCGAATCCTCGACCACCAGAAATTGCCGCGTGTGCTCGACCAAGGCTGTGATACCCGAGGCCAAGTAACACTCGCCTTCCGATTGGCCAATCACCAATGGACTTCCAAGCTTGGCTGAATAAAGAACTTCAGGCGTATCCAGACACAAAATACCGAAAGCAAAAGCACCCTTAAGCTGACCCACCAGCGACCGCATGGCCAGACGCATCCGCTCTTCGGGGCTTCCGGATTTGAGCTTCACATATTCATCATGCAACAGGTGTGCTGCGACTTCCGTGTCGGTCTCGCTCAAAAACGTGTAGCCCTTGGTCATCAACTCTTCTTTGAGCTGGCGATAATTCTCGATGATCCCATTGTGCAAAAGAACAATCGGACCAGACCTGTGTGGATGGGCATTGTTCTCGGTCGGCTTGCCGTGTGTTGCCCAACGCGTGTGTCCAATACCGACTTTCGCGCTTGAAGGAAGACGCTCCAATTTGCGTTCAAGCTGAGACAACTTTCCTTCTGCGCGTTCAATCGCAACACCTTCCGGAGTCAGCATCGCGATTCCGGCGGAATCATATCCGCGGTATTCTAGGCGCCGCAGTGCATTGAGAAAAAAAGATGGACCGGCACCTGGCCCCACATAACCAATGACTCCGCACATAATTCATCCCTCACTTGAGGACATCGGATTGCTTCGTCCAACGAGAAAACGATGGAACTCTTGATTCATCGGGAACACGCACATCACCCGCAAGATAGACGAACGGTTCCACGACAACGTTCTGCCCGAAAACCACCGAG
>JBDLRR010000125.1:0-6055 GCA_039799985.1 Pseudomonadota bacterium
GATCTCCAGATGCAGTCCACCCAGCCAAGATCCTTTCTCGTGGTGGATATTTTGCGAAACCAGAACCTCGGACATGATGTTATCAAAATATCTCGTTTTCAGACCGTCAGACATTCTGACGATATTGCCGTGCATTGGATCACACGACCAGGTCACCCTGAGGTTCTCGCTCCGGATAGCGTCGATGAGAGCCGGAAGAAAATCTCCCACCTTTGCGGCTCCCAATCGCGTGATCAGGGTAATGCGGCCCCATTCGTTGTTCGGGTTCAAACGCCGCACCAAGGCTATGAGTTCTGCGGGCGAAGTGGACGGACCAACCTTGATACCAATTGGATTGGCAATACCGCTCAGATACTCCACATGAGCGCCATTGAGATCACGGGTACGTTCGCCCAACCACAGAAAATGACCTCCCTGATTGAACCAGGCACCGGATTCATCAACGTATCGGGTCAGAGCCGCTTCGTATGGCAAGAGCAATGCTTCGTGAGAGGTGAAAACAGGATGCCTGTCAGTTTGAAACGAACCGATCCGGTCACTTGACCAGGCATCGAGGATTGCAAGCGCATCTGCGAGACGTTCTTTGATATCGTCGAACACTTGTGAAGCACTTGAGGATTCCTGGTGCAATGACCAGCGTCTCAGACTGCTGATATCGGACCAACCGCTTTCCCCTAAGGCACGCATCCAATTGAGCGTTGCGCAAGCGCATTGATAAGCATCGAGCATGCGATGAGGATCCGGACGGCGGGCTGCATGGGAAAACTCAAAGCCATTGATGATATCGCCACGATAGCTCGGAAGAGTCGTACCTTCGCGAGTTTCCCACTCGTCAGATCTCGGCTTGCCGAACTGACCCGCAAGACGACCAATCGAAACCACAGGACGGCGCAGTCCGTAAGCCGCCATCAGGCTCATTTGCATGAGTATTTTCAGTTTTTCCGAAATCACTTCAGACTGGCAGTCGATAAACCGTTCCGCACATTCACCGGCCTGCAATATGAACCGATGCCCCTGCCCGGCTGCACCAATCAGCGTTTTCAGTTTTTCAATTTCTGCATGATGAACGAGTGGTGGACGGTGCTCCAATTGACCGACCACTTTTTTGAACTCTTGCTCATCAGGATAAACAGGGATCTGCTGCGCTGGATGGCGCAACCAAGAGTCCGGTTTCCACTGCATTTGTTCCCGATTCACCCGCAAACCTCGGCAAGGCATTGACAAGCCAGGACATCACCCCTCGGGGTTTCTGCCTACCGCCAGGCACGCTAGCCGTGTCAGCCGACCTTTGCAACAGTTCTTCTTGCCACTTCCGCCATAATGGCCGAGGCTATCTTACTGAGAGGACTGACAATTTGAATCGCACCGCCAGCAATGGCCTCGCGCGGCATTCCAAAAACAACGCTGCTTTTCTCATCTTGGGCAATATTGAAACTGCCTGCCTTGCGCATTTGCAACAATCCAAGAGCCCCGTCGCGACCCATGCCAGTCAGAACAACACCTATGGCTCTACCACCAAAGAGGCGGGCCACCGACTCAAACAATGGGTCGGCTGCCGGACGAACTCCATGCAAAAGCGGACCTTGATTCAGAGACACCCGATAGCGCTCAAACGACTTCTCAATCGTCATGTGAAAGTCACCCGGGGCAATCAAAGCAACTCCATTCTGGAGAGCATCGCCATCACGAGCCTCACGAACCTCAAAGGGACATTCATCATTCAGGCGCGCAGCAAAACTTCGCGTAAAAAATGCGGGCATATGCTGCACAATCAACGTTGGTGGAATGTTTGCCGGCAACTTGCTCAAAACCAATTGCAACGCATCGGGTCCGCCTGTTGACGCCGCAATGGCCAAAACCACGTTGGGAAGTCGCACCGACGGATTGCCCAAGATGGCCACGGGAAGCCTGGCCCGCGCTGCAGAGTGAATGCGTCCAAGAAGTCCGATTGAATCCACCGGAACTTTTCTTCCCGGAGAAAGTTCGCTGCGCGAAATCACATCGACCGCACCCAGCGACAACGCTTTCTGGGCGACGCCGGATGCGTTTCCCGAAGTGAGACCCACAGCCAATGTTCTTGTCGGAAAGCGCTTCATGACCTTTTCCAACAATGCTAGTCCGTTGAGCTGGGGCGAATCCACATTCAATATCATAAGCTGAGGTGAGTGACCCTGTAGAATTTCCCAGGCAAGCCTTGAATTGGTTGCAACAGCAACAATTTCAAATGAAGGATCCGCCGCCAGTGCGCTCGAAATCCAGGTGCGTGAGACGATAGAATCATCCACAACAACAACCTTGATTTTATACGCCTGTGCACTTTTCATCTGTTACACCGCCGCCCTGCTTCTGAGTTTCATGAGCGTTTTGGAAAAATCTTCAGGCGACAGAACTTCGTCTGCCGCACCGGCCTCGATGGCTGCCTTTGGTGCGAAGGCAAAAACGCTCGATTCGGGATGAGTGACAAGAGTTCTGGCACCGCGCTCCCTCAATCGCAACAATGCCTGAACACCGTCAGAACCAAATCCACTGAGCAAAATCGAAACAAGCCCTTGGAGTTGAGCCTCTGCCAACGAGCTGACTGCAGAATCAAACAAAACTTCACTGGAAGGTGTTTGTAGACACACAGGCGGCCCTTCGCGCAATCGCATCACGGTTTGACCGGCACGGTTTTCAAGCGAAAGATGTTTTCTTGCAGGAGAAAGATAGACACATCCTCGCATCGGCACGAGCCCATCGACTGCCTCTTTGAGTTGAACACGACTGCTCGATTTCCATTTGTTCATGAAAACTTTCAAATGCTCGGAAACCGAACTCACAGAAACGAGAACAGGCGGCGTGTCGTTCGGAAGAGTCGCCAAAAAAACCTCGAGTTCCGAGTGTGCGCCACCGTTGCCGCCCACAAGTATCATTTGAATCCCACCTGCCAAAGACGGCGCCGCAGCGGCTGAAGTGGACGACGTCGGCCGTTGCAAACGCCGGGCGGATTTGACCTTGTCGGCCGAGCTGGCGGCGGCAATCACCTTTTGAACAAGATGTTCGGCGAAAAACCTCAAAGTGGAAGGATCAAATTGATCGGGTTTGTGGACAAATTCGAGCGCACCGATTTCAAGAGCACGCACCGCTGCATCGTCTTCCGGATTCAGAGAAGAAACCATGATGGTTGGAATCGGAAAATGCTGCATGAGCTTCTCGAGAAACTTGACTCCCGACATTCCTGGCATCTCGATGTCGAGAAGTATCACATCAGGGTTTTCTTTCACTATCACTTCACGAGCTTCGAATGCATCCCGGGCAGTGCCAACGACCTTGACCCTTCCAGATTGATCCAACACCCTGCTGAACACGGTTCTCACGGATGCAGAGTCGTCAACAACAACAACCCGAACAATACGATTCAACAAAGTGGTCTCGACGCCAGAAACTGCGACCTTGGACTGCCCCCCCATCAACTGATGGGTCAATATGAAATCGGAAGTGTTGAGTATGATTTTTCGTCCAACGTTGCCCCCGGTTTCATGCTCGACAATGGGAATTCTTCGACCAGCCAGAAACGACTGAGCGAATTCAATATTTTGCCGACCAATACTTTCACCCAGATTGAGGTCGTCGAGTACCCTGGCTCCGCCAAAAATCTTCGCCCGCAGTCTTTCAGGTGACGCACCCGCTGCAATCATCTGATCCAGCATTTCAGGTGTGGATACACTGCCGTATCTCAAACTGGTGGCGCCGGCAGCGGTTCCAGGAGTTGGAAGTAAAAAATGGTTCAATCCTGCAATCCGCTTCAGCGGATCAAACAAAGCGATCGCAACACATGAGCCCAGAATGGTGGTCACCATGCAAGGCTCATGATAAACCACGAACTGCCCGGGAAAAAGATAATGTGTTTTCATTCAGGCTACTCGGTTTACATCCATCATCAGAATAGATTCATTTTCGACAACACACAGATGACTGACCAGCAATTGGGAATCGTCGAGTGTATGCAAATCCTCTATCGGAAACTCCTGAACATAAAGCATTTTTTCGACCCACAACCCAAATTTTCGACGGTTGTCGTTGACGACAATAATGCATCCCTGTCCCGATTCGGCTGCGAGGGTTTCAGCTTTGCCAAGCAATGACGCCAGGTCGTAAATTGTGAAGACAATTCCCCGCAGGTTCACAACCCCAAGAAGATTTTTACGTCTCACAGGCAGTGGGTTCCAACGACGCGACTCGAGCACTTCAACGACCTGGTCCATGGGAATTCCAAACTTCTGCTCGCCGACCTGAATCAACAGATACCCTTTCTGCGGGCCTTTCGATTTCTTCTCGTCGAGAGCATCCTGAACAATATTCATCATAAATACTCCTCAGCTCGCATAAGCTTCGGTGACGAGCGACTCGGCATCGAGAACAAAGGCGACCCTTTCAGAATCAAGCAGGCTTGTTCCTTTGAAACCAGGCAGCCGTTCGACAACATTGTCGAACGGTCGGACGACGGCTTCCATCTGGTCGATGACCTTGTCGACAACAAGTGCCAGCGAATGGCTCTTGTGTGAAACAATCAACACCAACGAATCGGGTGAAAAATCCGATTTTTCCAGTGGACTGCCATGCAACGGTGATTCTATGAAGCAACGATAATCACCCAATGGGATGGTCGTGCCGTCGTGCTGGCACGTCATTCGACCATCGACTTTGGAGAGAATCAAATCCTTCACCGGGGCGATTTTGGAAATGCTGATCAGCGGAATCACCAATTGATGACCACAACTTTCGGCAAGAAGAGTGTTTTCCACGAGAACAGTCTTGGGAACAGGAATCATCAGTGTGATTGTCGTTCCTCGTTTGGCAACCGATTCGACGGTCACGGTTCCGCCAAATTTGGAAACTTCCGTACGGACCACGTCCATTCCGACACCGCGACCCGAAACGCTGGTGACCTTTTCTGCCGTCGAGAAGCCGGACCTGAAGATCATGTCGAGAGCTTCAGCATCACTCATCGAGTAAGCTGTTTCACGATCGACGACTCCCTTTTCGACAGCCTTTTTACGAATAATATCTGGATCTATTCCACCACCATCGTCCTCGATTGTGATGAAAATTTTCTCGCCAATCTGATTGGCAACAATCCGAACAGTGCCGTTTTCAGGCTTTCCAGCCGCCTGGCGGTTCTGAGCACTCTCGATTCCGTGATCAACGGAGTTGCGCAAGACGTGAACCAATGAACTTGAAAGTGCCTTGGCAATACTTTTGTCGACACCAAGCTCTGTTCCTGTCATTTCAAGGCGCACCGATTTTCTCAAATCCTGCGACGCCTGACGAACAATCCGCGGGAACTTTTGGAAGGCCACCTTCAGCTGCACCTTGCGGACTTCCATAATCTGTCCCTGAATCTGCTCGGATATCTTGTCGAGCGATTGATTCATCTCCTCAAGCCGTTGTTTTTGTTCCGCCGGGATGGAAAGCTTGGACACATGTTTGATGGTGGCATGATAGGCATTCTTGAGCACCACAAGTTCACCGGAAAGCTCCATGAACGAATTCAGTTTGTCGATACTGACAAGAATTCCATCCTCTTCTTCTTCAGAAGCGGCGACGGCATCCTGTCCCGATCGCGGCGCTGGATTTTGTTCCTGTGACTGGAACATGCCAACTGGATTTTCATTTTGGAGTTCGAAAGAGGCCGAGGCATTGCCCTGAGAAGAATGCGACACGATTCCCGCCCGGCCTTCAGTCCACTGATTGAGGGCATCAATGAAGGGCTGGAGATTTATTCTAGTTTCCTTAAAATTTTCAAAATCCTTGACCAGGTTTTTTATGACATCAGCTGCCTGCAAAAGCACTTGGGTCAATGCCTGGGACGGAACCAATTTGCCCTTTTTGATTGCCTGCAGAAGATTTTCATAGGCGTGGGTTACGGCACCTATTTTCTCGGCTCCCTGGAACGCGCCGGCAGAGCCCTTCAATGTGTGTGCTTTCCTGAAAAGCACATCGACAACGTCTGATTGAGGCGAGGAATCTTCAAGCTTGAAAATAAAGGTTTCAATATCCCTGAGCAAATCATTTGCTT
>JBDLRR010000126.1:0-8969 GCA_039799985.1 Pseudomonadota bacterium
TCGAATCCCCCGCGATAGGTTCCCAACTCGGCAGTTCGACATTTGAGACGCGCCCAGAGCCAGGCCATATTCACTTCGGCAGCGTGGCGCTCACCAAATTTACCCACCAGCAATGGTCTCCAGATTCTGTCGAATCCCTCGTCGCCCATATACTTTCGGCACCAATCTTCGGCCGTCACCGATTCAAGTTTGTGCCAGTTCCAATAGATTTTGAGAAACGCGAGAGCGGCTCCCATGCGCAATTTGTCAAACAGACCAAGTTCGGGAAATTGCAGCAAGGATTTTGCTGAATCCAGCTGAACAAAATCATGTTGGTCGGTTTGAATAACTGTTGAAGGCCTCTTGAATTCAAGACCCTCTTCGGCCTGCCAGATTTTGGCGTACTTCAATACGAATTTGTCAGTGCGAAACCAGTGGTGATAAAAAAACTCGAGAGTCGAGTTCCAGGTCATTTCCTGAAACCCGGCCGCCAAACCACCAAGTTTTTCGTTTCGTTCGTAGAGAGCGACCTCAAGACCGCACCGGGCAAGCTCGGTTGCACACGCAAGCCCGGTAAAACCTCCACCAATCACTGCCACCCGCATAAACCACTCCCATGACGTTACATGGAATCGAGTTTAGCAAGTTCTCCGGCGTGCGCATGCGCCCATTCGTCGACCGTCAGATGATACACACGCCAACAGGTGGAAGGGTGGCTCTTGTTTCCTCGCGAAGGGCGCTTGGCATTGTGGGGATCCCTCAATGCACTGTCGATGAGCTCTGAACATGCCATGCGTTCTTCACTGGTGGCGGAATGACTTGTCCACAAAATATTCACAAATGCACGGCGATCGTAACCTGCCCGCACAAAAAACTCAGCTCCGACCTCATCGGCCTCTTGCTCGAGCCAATTCAGATGCGCATTCTCTTCGCCATAAACATCGTCAATCCGCTTGTTCACCTTTTTCAAAATCTTGGCGAATTCTGCATTCAAGGCGAAAATCTTTTCGGGATCTGCCTTGGCCTTGGCAAGCGCGACAATCTCAGCCTGAATTTTGCGGCCCGCCAACTGCCATTCCAAAAACATGGGATCATTGACCATGCGCGGAGGCGTTTCGCCAAAGCCCTGATGTTGCAGCGTCACGTGGGCAAGTTCATGACTCAAAACAGCCGCCAACTCGTCGTCGCTCGCAAACATGTCCATCAATTGCGGAGAAAAATCGATACGCATCGATTCCGGTGTTGTGCGCGCATCCAAGCCGTCAATTTTGGGATTCACCCACATGCACAATTTTGAAACATCGAATGGGTCCGAAAATGTCGAAGGATTTGCCTTGGCGATTCGCTCGGCAACGGCTCTCAACTTCACGGCGTGAGGATTCTCTGAATTCCGTGATTCACAAACAACAGCAGCACTCCGATAATCATGAATCCTGCGAGTCTGCCCCCAAACATGATCAATCTGGGCATTGTGTTGGGGCTTGACGCCACAAGCACAAACGAGCGCACAACACATGGCAAGAAACAAAGATTTCATCGGCATCCCAAGGAGTTTGAACTTCTGTTGGTCGTGTTTGCGGCGAAACTAGCCGATACACGCAATGTTGTCGCGTTTCACGGCTCAGAAATGTCGCAGCCCCCCCCAACCTCCACAACTGTCAAGTCCAATTCAAAGACACCAAAGACTTCCCAAATTGAAACAGACGGCCATAATCATCCGACCTGAACTTTGATATCCATTCAAACTGCTGAAAAGTACAGGAAATTTGAACAGGGAGTTCAATCCATGGATACGTTCAGAGCCTCGGTCCGCGCCCTTCAAATTTTGGGTCGTGCCCGACTCGACGATGCAATCGGAACCCGCTGGGCATTGCTCTGCACGGCAGGTCTCAACGTTTTGCGGCAATTGCATCCGCGAGACATCTCCGATGAACTGATTGAAAACAAAATCAATTGGTCAGCAGTTCTCGATTTGTCGGCAACAGGGTTGCACAAATTGAACGAAATTCATCTGCACGCCGACAGCTGGGCTGATGAGGCCGCCAGGAATCCCGACGTCTTCAACGCATTTCAAAGTTGGTATGGATTTCTGGGCACAGCTGAACAATTGCTTCTCGATGAACACATTCGCAATGGTCAACTGGCTGTGCGCTCCTCACGGAATGCAACCTTGTGCTCATATCAACTTCATTGCGAACTGATGGAGTGTGAATCCTCGGCAGCCTTTAATGCATCACTGCGGGCTGCAGGCTGTTCCTTCAAACCGCTGTCACAGCAATTTTTCCTCGAGTTACAGGGGCAACTTACAAAATTCAACGCCGCATAAAAAAACCGGGTTTTGCACCCGGTTTTTTTTTCAGATTTCTTCCGCGTGCCTTTCGGTCAGCATTTCCCAACGCTCAGGCGAACGCCACAAACTCGAAAGCAACAGCTCGCGCATGTGGCCGAATTCACGTGGCAGATGATCATAAAGCTTGTGGAAGAATTCCTCATGCCCCAACATCTCCTGCTTCCACTCTTCGCGGTCGATGGTCATGATGTTGTTGAATTGCTTGGCTGTAAAATCAAGACCACGCCAATCGAGATCTGCATATTGTGGCATCCATCCAAGCGGGCTTTCCACTGCCGAGGTCTTGCCCTGCGCACGTTCCACAACCCACTTCAAGACGCGCATGTTGTCGCCAAATCCTGGCCACAGGAATTTGCCACCCTCGTCTTTTCTGAACCAGTTGACGCAGAAAATGCGCGGAGGATTCGAGAGGCCGCGTCCTACCTGCAGCCAGTGATTGAAGTATTCGCCCATGTTGTAACCGCAGAAGGGAAGCATGGCGAACGGATCGCGACGCACTTCACCAACTTTACCCGTGGCTGCGGCTGTGGTTTCTGAACCGATCGTGGCGGCAAGATAAACTCCGAAATTCCAATTGAACGATTGCACAACCAACGGAAGAGTTGTGGCCCTGCGACCACCAAAAACGATCGCGCTGATTGGCACTCCCGCTGGATTTTCCCAATCCTCATCAATCACAGGGCATTGGTTTGCAGGAGCTGTGAAGCGTGCGTTGGGATGAGCCGCCTTGCGTCCACAGTCGGGAGTCCAGGCTTGGCCTTGCCAGTCCGTCAGGTGCTGAGGTGGTGTGTCGGTCATGCCTTCCCACCAGACATCTCCATCGGGAGTGAGTGCCACGTTGGTGAAGATCGTGTTGGATTCAATCGTTTTCATGGCGTTCGGGTTTGTCTTCATTGATGTCCCGGGAGCCACACCAAAGAAACCTGCTTCGGGATTGATGGCATACAATCGGCCATCTTCGCCGGGTCTGAGCCACGCGATGTCATCGCCCAATGTGGTGATCTTCCATCCGGTCATTTCCTTGGGTGGAATCAACATCGCCAGGTTTGTTTTGCCGCATGCGCTTGGGAAAGCAGCAGTGATGTAAGTCTTTTCACCGTTCGGTGCCTCGACCTTGAGGACGAGCATGTGCTCGGCCAACCAACCTTGGTCGCGTCCCATCACCGATGCGATGCGCAGTGCGAAACACTTTTTGCCCAACAACGCATTGCCGCCGTAGCCACTGCCGAACGACCAAATCGAGCGTTCTTCTGGATAATGGACGATATATTTTGTGTCTTTGTTGCAAGGCCAGGCAACGTCCTTTTGTCCTGCAGACAAAGGTGCACCCACACTGTGAACACACTTGACGAATTCTCCACCCTTGGCGATTTCGCGCCAGACAGCGCGTCCCATGCGGGTCATCGTACGCATGCTGACAGCAACATAAGGGGAATCGGAAAGCTCGATGCCCACTTTGCTGAGTGGTGAACCAACAGGGCCCATGCTGAAGGGAATCACATACAACGTACGGCCCTTCATGCAGCCTTTGAACACACCCGAAAGTGTTTTCTTCATTTCAGTCGGGTCGACCCAGTTGTTTGTTGGACCCGCATCCTGTTTGCGCAAGCTGCAAATGAATGTGCGGTCTTCCACACGCGCAACGTCATTGGGATCTGACCACGCCAGGTAGCTGTTTGGACGCAATTTCTGATTCAATGGCTTCAACGTGCCTTGCTTGACCATTTCAGCGCAGAGCGCTTCGTATTCTTCAGGTCCGCCATCGCAAAATCGAACATCCTTCGGTTCGCACAGATCAATGATGGACTGGATCCATGATTTGACGTCCGGATGGCTCAACTCATTCGGAAAATGGACGGCGCTTTTGTTGGTCATGTTCTTCTCCGTGGGATGCTTCTTTTTCAGCTTCATCATCGAGCACTTCTCAACTTGGGGTGATGATAAACGTCACAACTACATCTAACAAGACAAGTGCAGCATGCATCTCACGGACATGATCCTGATCATGTCCAATATTTCCTTATACCTTCAGGTTTCTGTGACTTTTTTGAGCGACGGCGGCGCATCGGGACTGCGCCCCATCTGACCACACAGAGCAAGACAAGTCATTTGAATCATTGTGATGAGTGCGAAAACATCGGACCACGCCTGGCCAGTTGTCGGCAACTCAACAACGCCAAACTGCTCACCCTGGCCGCGTTCAGCGAACAATTGCGAGAATGCCGCCGACGGGTTGTCTGCCACAGCACCACGCACAACGAAGCGGGTGGGCACTCCCCTTTCCATGAGACTGATGAGCAACCGTTGTTCCAGCTCAATGTCACCTGACGAAAAAATGATCGCCCGATCACCCGGCGTCACGCAGCCCAACGGGCCGTGAAAAAATTCGGCGGTGGAATAGGCAAACGACGCGAGCTCGGTCGTCTCCTGCAGCTTGAGTGCAGCATCATGCACCGCGCCCAACAAATGTCCTCGACCCATCATGATGATTGTTCGTGCGCCCTTGATGAATTGTGCCAGTTGCGCACTCGCCGGACTGACAATCGCTTTCTCAACGCTGGTGGCAATCGCACTGGCCTTTTCCTGCAGAGGCATGCCAGCCAAAGCCGCCGAAGCCGCAAGTTGGCTCATGAAACTCTTGGTTGCCGGAACAGCTTTTTCCATCCCACAATTGAGCAAAAACAATTCGTCGCAAACAGTTCCAAGCCGACATGATGCGTCCTGCGCTGCGGTGATACCCACGACGACTGCGCCGCGTTGCTTTAGCCAAGCGCAGGCCTTGACCACATCAGTGCTCTGACCAGACGCAGAATAGGCAATGACACCGCAATCGGAATAATCACCAACGGAATTTGAATCCTGCGCAACCCAAAGACGAAAATCCATGGGCTGACGCCCCGACGTGGTTGCCCAAAGATAGGTGAAATAGAGCGCTGCGTTACCGGAGCTGCCTCGCCCGACGAGAATGATTTGCCTGCGCGAGAGCAACAATTCACGCAATTCGTCGGCACGCTTTTTCCATGCCTCGGCCTGACGACGCATGATCCTGGGTTGTTCCGAAACTTCGTTGAGCATGTGTGACTGGGTCATGACAAATCCTGGAATGGGGTTGATGCCCTACGTCTTCTGGACTTTCCAGAAACGTTCAATCGTATTGTTGTTTCGTGCATTCTTCAGCAACAATGGCTTCACATTTTGATGACTGCCGAAAATGGAATCAATCTGGGATTCATACCAGGCAATCCATTCCATTTTCTGCTCGGTATTGCACTCTTGCTCAAATCTTTGCGCTCCAACAAGATTCAGTCGCATTAGAGCTTTTGCGCCACTGTCTGCGACTCCAACATGTGCGCCCTGGTCGACCACATACGGAAAGTCTTCAAAAAGCAGAACGTGATCTGTCGACTCCACCAACGACAAGACAACCTGCGTGCACAGAATGTGATCAACGTGATGACCAATTCCCATTGGAGCAATAAACAGCGTCGGACGCTCGGATTTGCGAGCAACATATTGCTCAAGCTTGGCGCGCAACAACTTTCGCTGCGATTCATCTGCATCAAGCGGCATCGTCCAGATGGATTGCATCGTCGGATACAGAGGACTTCCAGACCGAGGATCTGTTCGATAAATCGCATCCAACAAATCCAACTGAACCAGAGTACAACCCAATGCACGCAAAGCTGCAACTTCTTCGTTTCTGCGCAATGAAGGCAACGCAATGCCATGCGGAGGATTCGAGGGATCAACACCGGAAGGATCGCCCGTACACACGGTGACCGTGAGACACTCCATTTTTTGCAGAAGGAGGCTCAAAAGGCCACCACAACTGAGAATGGCATCGTCCATGTGTGGCGAAACAACCACCACCCGAGAAAATTCTTTCGGGATCCATGCCAGAGACAATTCAGGAGGCGATACGCTCACAACGAAACTCCCCGGATCGCAAAAAAATCCGTGCACCAAAGCACACATTTTACCCGCGATTTCCCCGAATGGGCAACAACCGCCAGTTTTCTGGATGCGGAATCATTCCTCAATCCATCAATGGTTGAACCGTTCAAGGATTGGACATTGTCGAAAGACTCACTATTGCAGAGCTTTTTACTTTGACGTAGCGCAGGGAACGTTGGGGATTTTGACCCCCGACACTTCTCTTTGACTTGTATCGCGTTTTGAAATGAGGGCCCTGCCATGAAACTCCCACTGTTTCGAGCAAAACAATCCAAGTCTTTTTTTGCCATGGGTCTCTGCATCACCCTTGGCCTATCAGTGGCAGCGTTGGCGCAAGCTGACTGACGCGATTCAACTTTGCCAAAGATAGAAGCCGAACTGCTTGCGCAATCGCAACTCTTGAGAGGAATGAGCGATGTTTGGGCAGGAGAGGTCAGGGACCGGGTTGATTTTGCAATCTTCAAACTCAGAAATGCACGCTTGGCATCGAACCCGTCTGTTGAAAACACACATTTGAGTCATGCGTGCGACGCGCTGCGTGATGAGCGCGCTTTGTTGATTCAGGCGCAATTGCAAGACGCGGGCAACCCATCTGTTTTGGAAAAGTTGATTGATGAAACTTTTGCTCACCGTGAATCTTTGGGGTGCCGAGATTAAAGGCAAACCAAGTCTGGTCAATGGATGTTCGTTTCTATTTGAAGGGGCCCCAGAACGCAAAGTAAACAGCTCCCAGAACCAATCCAAAACTCACGAGATAATTGAGAGTCATTGGTTCCCGCAGATAGAAAATTGAGAACCCGATAAATGCAACAAGTGTGAAGAATTCAGCTATTATTCTCAGCTGTGCGGCAGACATCACCGCGTGGCCTATCCTGTTCGCCGGAACTTGCAATGAGTACTCCAGCAAAGCAATCAACCAACTCCCGACAATCGCAATCCAAAGCGGAGTCTCTTTGAATCTGAGATGTGCATACCAGGCAACGGTCATCACCGAGCTGCTGAGCGCGAGCAACAGAATCGAAGTCAATGCAGGATTCATGTCATCTCCATCGACACTCTGACGCTCCGTCACAAAAAAAACATTTCAACGGGATCGTATCAGCAAGTTGAGTTGAAAATCAGAAGCACTGTGAAAGTATCGAAGGACGTCCCTGGGAGGAAGTCCAGAAGTGGAATTCAAATATAAACGCATCGTGTTTCTGACGGGAGCTGGAATCTCGGCCGAAAGTGGAGTCCGGACTTTTCGCGACACCCATGGACTTTGGGAAGACCACAAAGTCGACGATGTTGCCAGCATGCAGGGTTTCCAACGTGATCCTGCGCTTGTCTGGAAGTTCTATTCTTTGCGCAGAATGCAGGCAAACGAGGCTCAACCGAACAAGGCGCATGTTGCTCTTGCCAACACATTGCACGCCATCGACAACAGCAAATCCAAAGCAATGTTGATTACACAAAATGTCGACAGTCTTCATGAACGTGCCTTCGGAGCCCTTCCAAACAAGAACTTTCTTGATATCCACGGAACCTTGTCGCGTTCTCGTTGCACAAAATGTAACAAATTGTTCTCTGATCGTTGGGCCTATTTCGACAAAAACGGACGCGCAGTTGAAGACCATGCAGATCATCTGTGGTCAAACGCCAGTCTGCAATGCTTGCTGACAATGCCACGCAGAAATGCACAAGGCGTGCCATTGTCACCATGTTGCTCGAGTCTCCTCAGGCCCGATATCGTGTGGTTCGGCGAGAAACCTTTTGGCGTCGAAAAGGCCATCGAGCATCTCACGAATTGTGACTTGTTTGTTTCAATCGGTACGAGCGGCAACGTCTATCCGGCGGCTGGCTTTGTGTCGGTTGCCCGCAAGGCCGGCGCCCACACCGTCTGCATCAATCTTGAATCGCCGGAAAATGCGAGCTCCTTTCATAACCACCTGACCGGACTCGCAAGTGAAAAGGTTCCGGAATTTCTTGAAAAAATCTGAGAATCCTTGACCTGCCCCGGAAAAAAAACAATAGACTTCGGCATTCATTTTTTGCGGGGATTGGCACAGTGCTTGGATTGTCGAACGTCACCAAAAACCAGGGTGGGCGCACCCTCTACTCCAACGCCAGTTTTCAGGCCCAACCAGGCGACAAGATCGGACTCGTGGGCCCCAACGGTGCCGGCAAGACCACCATCTTCCGCATTCTCACCGGCGAAGACAGTGTCGACAATGGTCAATTGATACGACCCAATTCTCTCACGCTCGGATATTTCTCCCAGGACGTGGGCGACATGAGTGGCCGCACGGTGCTTGAAGAAACCATGGCCGGAGTCGAGGATCTGGCTCTCCTCAAAACAAGAATCGGGGAAATGGAAATTCGCCTTGGCGAACCCATGGACGACGATGAAATGGCAAAACTGCTGGAAGAATACGGCGACGCACAGGCGACCTTTGAGGCCCGGGGTGGTTATGACCTCGACGTGCGTGCCCAGGAAATTCTCAGTGGTCTTGGCTTCACGCTCGATGATTTTCACCGCTCGGTGAATCACTTCAGCGGCGGCTGGAAAATGCGCATCGCACTCGCCCGCATCCTTCTGCTCAAACCCGACGCTTTGCTGATGGACGAGCCCACCAACCACCTCGATTTGGAATCCATCATGTGGCTCGAGGAATGGCTGGTGGATTACAAAGGCATCTTGATTATG
>JBDLRR010000127.1:0-4709 GCA_039799985.1 Pseudomonadota bacterium
AAGCCTCCATTTCTACCAATCGAGAATTTCCTGGCGCAATTGACGGCTGCCGAAAAGGGCATTGGGATTGCTTCGAATATTCCCCGCGAGGCAGTCACGCCGGAGCCAGTGCCCCCGACTCAGAATCAGAATCAAAATCAAATCAAAAATGACTCGCAGGGAACCATACGGGTTGACCTGAAGCGTTTGGACAACCTGGTGAACCTCGTTGGTGAGTTGGTGATCGACCGCACCCGTTTCGCAAGAATCGAGGAAGCAATGCGAACCCGCGGTGCGAGCGCTGATCTGAGTTATCAAATGGCCGAAAGTGTGCTGCTCTTTGGACGACACATGAATGAAATTCAAAACATCATCATGAAAGTGCGGATGGTTGCGATTGGTACGGTGTTCTACAAGTTTTCCCGCATGGTCCGGGATTTGTCTCGACAGATCGGCAAGGAAGTGGAACTGGTCATCGAAGGTGGTGAAACGGAACTCGACAAAACCCTGGTGGAGGAAATTGGCGATCCTCTGGTTCATCTCATCAGAAACAGTATCGATCACGGAATAGAATCTCCAGAGCAAAGAGAAGCTGCCGGCAAACCGAGAAAAGGCATTGTTCGTCTTTCGGCAAGCCAACAAGGAAACACCATCGTCATTTCCGTTAAGGATGATGGCAAAGGCCTTGATGTCGAGAGGATCCGCGCCAAGGCAGTCAAAAATGGACTGCTGGGCGCCGATGAAAACCCTCCCGTCAAGGAAATTTTCAATCTGATTTTTGAACCTGGATTCTCGACCGCAGAAAAGGTGACAAATATTTCCGGCCGAGGCGTCGGAATGGATGTTGTCAAAAAGAATATTCAGAAGCTTAAGGGCATCATTGATTTGGATTCGACTCCCGGTCACGGAACCACTACTGTCATCAAGCTACCCATTACCCTGGCTATTGTCCCCAGTCTGATGGTCGAAGCCAGCGGCGAAACTTTTGCGATTCCGATTGTGAACGTCATTGAAAGTATCCGCATTTCACCCTCAGAAATTCAGCGCATGGGGACATCCCAATTCGTCAAACTTCGTGAGCAGGTTGTGCCAATTGTGAATTTTGCAGACGCGTTGGGAATCCAGGGAATTGAAAAAGACTTTTGGTACCGGGATGCAAACAGAATCACGACTTTAAGACGTCGACGTGAGCGTCTGGTTTTCGTTGTGATTGGTGTCGGGCACGAGCGTATTGGTTTGATTGTCGACCGGTTGATTGGTCAGCAGGAAATCGTCATCAAGCCATTGGGGCGCCTGCTGCGTGATCGTTCCGGACTCGCCGGAGGCTGTTTGCTGGGAGACGGTCGGGTCGCGTTGGTGTTGGACGTGGTTGAGGTTTTCGGCAACGAAACGATCAACAGGGGGCAACATGCTCGAAGAGCTTCGTAAACAACTTGAAGCACGACTCGCCTCGGGTGTGGATGAACAGCCACTGGCGTTGAATAGGGGTAGACAGTTTCTTGCGTGCAGAGTCGCTGAGCAGGAACTGCTCGTGGCTGTCGACGATATTCGGGAAATTGTCATGCCACCTCCGATTGCGTTTTTGCCTGGTGGCAACGGTCAGGTCGAAGGTGTCGTGGCTCTGCGGGGCGAAATCATGCCCGTCTTGAATTTGCGAAGAATGCTGGCCTTCGGAAAAGGCCAGTTGACTCCCATGACCCGAATCTTGATCGTGAGTCCCGGCGAAGATGATTTTGGCCTCATCGTTGATGAGATTGTCGAGTTTGTTTGGCTGGAAGACAAAGACTTGGATCCCGTGGCACAAAACTATCTTTCAAATGAATTCAGGGTCGTATCGGGAATTGCCAAGACCACAGGCGCAGTCAGGCCGATCCTCGATGTTGAACTTGTTTTGACTTCAGTTTTTTCAAAGGGAGATCGTGATGAAAAACACATCGTTCAGACTGCTTCTTGAGCGGGCGATTTTTTCACGACTTTCCGCCGTCGTCGTGGGAGTCTGCTTTTCCAGTCTCTTTGCCTCGTGTGTGCCGCAGTCGCGTGCGCCGACAAAGATCAAGGTTCTTAGCTTGAACCCTGATGAGTACGTTGGTTCACGGGTGCATTTGAGTGGTCGGGTGCAAGGTGTTGGCCCGGCCGACTCCTATCTTCTTGTCGAGGACGATACCGGACGCATCATGGTGGGCACAGAACAAATTGCCCAAAAGACTGGCTGTCTCCCGAATTCAAAAATAGAGTTGATTGGGACTCTCCGGCGATTGAAAAGTGTGCCGCAGCCTTACTTCTCCATGGATTCTTTGTTAGAATGCACTCCTTGAAGATCTCTTTCGCAAGGCTGGGGCATGAAACATCGTTTTGTGTGGGTTGTCTGTTTAGGACTTCTCACTGGCTGCAAGTACATGACGTTTCTTCGCAAGCAATCGCTGACCTTGGATGCGCCCAAGGAAATGGAGCTCGTGGTTTACAAGCAGGTCGGCAAATCGACCGAGCGGGTCATGAGTCCCGTGGGCCTGATTCGCGGTGGGCAAACCATCGAGCTTGAACCTGGTGATTATCTTGTTGCCAATGAATGTTCGGGCTACGAGTTCAAACAAACCAAAGACCGTCCAACAAAAATTCCCGTTCGTCGCCTGACCCTGACTTTGCATGGCGAATCGGCTGGGGCCGGTGCGGATGAAAAGCCGATCGAGGCGGGCAAGTCCTCAGCTTCGCCAGAGGGTCAAGAGTCGCCCCCAGGTGCAGCAAAAACTCCTTCCGGCGAATCCACCGCCGCAACGACGTCAACGGAAGCGACGGAGGCAACGGCCGAGCCCAAGAGCGAAGAGTCTGCCAAAGTGGAAAGTGCACCCGTGCAGGAAAAAGGCTTTGTCCACACCACATGTGTTGACCCTCTTGATCAACATCGAAACCAGTGGAATCAAAGACGTGAGTTCGACATCTTGCCGGGCACGACGGAGATGCGCATTGGTGGGCGACTGATCAAACTCGAAAACCATGGTGAAACAAGCGACCCCATAAAGCTTGATCTTTACCCTGTGGCAATCAATTCGAGTTTCCCCGAAACTCAAGCGCGATTTTATTTGAATCCCGAAGAGAAGGAAGCAAAAAACGAAGCGTCGGTTGTTGCCCTCGAGGCCAACAGTCCAACGTGGTTGTTGCCAGGGAACTACACATTGGAGGTCAACGGAACGCGCAGAAAAGTGACCGTTGAGCAGGGTGCCCGAACAGATATTTCCGTTGGTGTGTTGCGGGTGGAAATGCCCGAGAATTTTCCGCTGGAAGACAGACTCAAGGCGGGTGGTCAACCTGTTTTTGTTTATCTTGATTTTGGTGCTTTGCTGAACATGGACACCGACTACGTTGTTTTTCCCGGAAGTTACAATGTGTCCATTGAGGGGTCAGAAGTCCAAGATTTGTTTCAAGTCGAAGGTGGCGAAAAAACCATAGTGAAGACATTTGCTGCCAGAGTGGATGCGCCTCCATGCCCTGAAAACATAAAGTCATGCAAAAGTGCACCGCGCGTGACAATTCACCGCGAACAAAAGCCCTATGCCTTGATGATTGTCGAGCCGCGCCTGCCGTTCCTGTTGTTGGAAGGCTCATACGAGTACGGTGTTGAGGGTATGCGCGGAATCAAGCGCAGCTTGCAAAAGAAATCCGGAAATCTTGCCGGTGAGCCGCTGGCGCGTGTGCGTATCAAATGGGATGTGCGGCAAGCACAAGGGCGATACCGAACCGACTTGGTTCGCATTGAAAGTCGTGGACAAAACACTTTCGGTCGCTCGCTCGATCTTCTCTTCCACAAGCCCGATGAGGTTTACGTTCCTGCGGGGAATTATGATCTCACCTATTTTGTGGGTGATCCGGTTCTTGAACGTAGCAAGTCCAGGCTCGCGTTGCATCTGGAGCCAGGCCAGACGCGCGAAGTCTTGGTTCCCATCTACGTTGAGAAAGTCAATCGAACTGATGATAATCAGGCAAACACGCCGCTCAAGAGTGCCGGTTTTCAAGACAGCTCGGCAGGAAAGAATTCATCAACCAGCAAAAAAGAAACCGAAGCTGCCGAGGGCGCTCCGGTTGTTTTGCCACGAAGCCTCACGCCATTGCGGCGGTGATTATTTTTTACATTTCATGTATCTGTCGAGAATTTCCGAGACGCTCTTGTTCAGGTTGTTTGATTTGACCTGAATATAGTCGTCACGAACTTCATTGGATTGTGGTATCGCTAGAAGTGCACTCCAGTAGGAAGCAAAAGTAGTGTGCTCCTCTTTGCCCCAGTCCATTCGGTTGAACAAATCAGAGAGCGATGACTTTGCAGCTGCATTCTGCACTTCATCATTGATGTCGGCGCCGTTTGAATCGTAGTACGAAACCAAAACCACCCGTGCGTCAGTTCCCAGAGCTTTGCGCGCGGCCTTGATGGCGCTCGGAGTGCGATCGGTAGGCAAACCGTCGGTGATGAAAATCATCAGACCCTGTCGCGTGTCACCTGATTTCTTTTCACCCACAAGCAAGGAATTCGCTGCACTGAAAGCCGTGACGTATGGGGTCAGGCCCTTCGCATCATGTGTGAATTTGAGCATGTCCCAAATTTTCTGATTAAACGTCGCGTCGCTTGCAATTTGCGAGATGTCCGTCATTTTTGAAGGTAACCCGGTGTTCCCACCATTGTAGAAAACTGGTTCCTTCATTTCTTCTTCAGTGGGTGTGTCGCTTGATGCCTTGGGAAACAG
>JBDLRR010000128.1:0-5483 GCA_039799985.1 Pseudomonadota bacterium
CTCTTTGCGAGAGGTGCTGCAATGAAAAACCTTGCCCGATCGGCATTCATTGAACGAAATACCAAAGAGACACAGATCAAGGTGCGTCTCGATCTCAATTCCAACGGTGCGGGGTTTGAAACACGAATCAGCACGGGCATCGGCTTTTTTGATCATATGCTCGAAGCGTTTGCAAAGCATTCTGCAATAGCGCTTGAAATTGATTGCAAGGGAGATCTGCATATCGATCAGCATCACACGGTTGAGGACGTCGGAATTGCATTGGGTCAGGCCTTTGCGCAAGCCTTGGGAGATTGTTCCGGAATTGAAAGGTTTGGACACATGGAATGCCCGCTTGACGAGGCGTTGGCGAAAGTTGTGGTCGACATTTCGGGACGTCCATTTCTGCATTTTGGTGTTCAGTTCCGCAGACCGTTTATTGGCCAGCTCGACAGCTCTTTGTTGAAAGAGTTTTTTGGTGGTTTTGTTTTGCACGCGCGTTGGACTTTGCACATCGATGTTTTGCGTGGCGAGAACGATCATCATGTTGCTGAGGCAGTCTTCAAGGCGTTCGCGCGTTCGTCTCGACGGGCCTGGGGATCAAGCAGCGATATCGGAATTCCTTCCACAAAAGGAATGCTCGTATGATCCAAGAGAACACTTTGAAATCTAAGTTTGATATTTTTCCCGCCATCGACTTACTCGACGGGCGAAGTGTTCGCCTTCAGCGTGGACTTCGCGAAAGTGCGCAGGTGGTTCACCCAGATCCTCTGCTGCAGGTTCGGCAATATGCTGAATCCGGCGCAAAATGGGTGCACGTCGTCAATCTGAATGCTGCGTTCGGTGATTCACCTGAACAGCACTCTGGGGCACGTTCCACCGAAGAGATGATCCTCAAGATTATCAGGGAAAGTGGGCTCAAGGTTCAGCTGGGCGGCGGCATCCGTTCTATCCAGGCTCTCGAGTCTGCTTTGTCTTTGGGTGTCGAACGTGTGGTTGTAGGAACCTGGGTTGTTACCGATTTCGTCACTGTTATGAACTTTGTCCAAGCTGCGCCCGAGCGTTTTGTGCTCGGAGTCGACAGCTTCGAAGGTCGGATTGCCATTCGCGGCTGGACGCAAACCAGTGAAGAGACCACCACCGATTTTTCAAAGCGTTTGAAAGAGGCAGGTGCGTTGAGGGTCCTCTACACTGAGGTTGAGCGCGATGGCATGCTCACGGGCGCTGCTGTTGAAAGCTCGCGGCGCCTTGCGCTTGAAAGCGGCCTGGAAGTGATTGCCAGTGGGGGTGTGAGTGGTCTGAATGACGTTCGCGCACTCGCAGGTTGTCCAGGGGTAGGAGGTGTTGTTGTTGGCAAAGCGCTTGCAACGGGTTGTTTGACTCTTTCGGAAGCACTTTCTGTGCAAAGAAATTGATTTCCCCGCACAGTGTGTCGCGCTTGGTTTCGCTTGCCATGACTGCGTGCTATGCCTCGGTTGAAGTTCCGTCATTCACGTGATTTCTGCATAAGAGGTGCTGCGGTGCAATCCCAAGATGTTTCATCTCCCACCTGGCTCGACAAGGTTCCGGTCAAAAGTGCATTTCTCAGCTTGTCCGACAAGACCGGTCTGCGCGAATTGGCGCAGTTCCTGGTTTCCATCGGTTGTAGTCTTTCGGCCACCGGTTCAACTGCAGAACAATTGACCTCGTTTGGTTTCCCGGTGCAGACCGTGGAGTCCATCACCGGCTTTCCTGAGATTCTTGGCGGACGGGTTAAAACCCTGCATCCAAAGATTTTTGGAGGCATTCTCGCGCGTCCTCATATGGATTCCGATGCGCACGACCTCGAACTTCACAAAATTGAAAAGTTCGATGTTGTCGTCTGCAACCTCTATCCGTTTCAGGAAACCCTGCGCCGCACCGAGGAGCTCGGACAGCTCGTCGAAAATATCGACATTGGCGGTGTGAGTTTGTTGCGTGCGGCATCAAAAAATTTCATCCGGGTGGGTGTTCTTTGTGATCCGCAGGATTACAAGTTGTTCATCGAGTCGGTGCAAAAGAACTCAGGTTCAATGCCAGGACAATTGCGTGTTGAACTTGCATTGAAAGCTTTGGGCGAAACCGCCACCTACGACGAAGTGATTTCGATTGCTTTGCGTCACAAATTGCATGGCATCACAGGATTGCGCCTTGGGCCAGGACCAGTGCAGAGACAAGCCAGCCTGTCGGCGCAGTTGCTTGAAAGTCAAGTTGCGTACGAACTCGAGCGGGTCAAACCACTACGTTATGGCGAAAATCCACATCAAAAAGCTGCGCTCTACAGAACCGAGTCGGGTCTGGTGCGGCAAGGACCCAGCTGTTCGCTTGTTGAGGCTCAATGCTTGAATGGCAAAGAGCTCTCCTACAACAACTATCTGGATATGGAGCATGGTCTGAGGCTGATGGCCGAATTCAGAGACTGTGCATGTGTGATCATCAAACACAATTTGCCGTGCGGCGTGGCTGTTGGAGGAACTCCTCTGGAGGCATACAAGCGCGCATTTGAAGGCGATCCCGTGAGTCCCTTTGGTGGTGTTGTGATTTTCAACCGGAAAGTCGACCTCGGATGTGCCTTGTCGCTGCACGAGACTTTTCTGGAAGTCGTCGTTGCACCCGAGTTTGAAGCAGATGCCCTTGAAACATTGCGAAGCAAGAAAAACCTTCGGCTCGTGGTGCTCAACACCCAGTTGCCGTTGATGAACAAGCAACAAGTGGCTCAAGTTCAAGGTGGATTTTTGGTGCAGGATGCCGATGACACCATTTTTGACCCAGAGAAACTCCACATCCCGACCGACACCACCCCGTCTCCTTCAGACAAATCGGCCTGCTGGTTTGCATATTCGGTGGTCAAGCATGTGCGTTCCAATGCCATTGTGATTGCCAACGCAACCCAAACCATTGCTGTGGGGGGGGGGTTCACCAACCGGGTGGATGCGGTCGAATATTGCCTGAAAAAAGCGAGACTTCCGCTCAAAGGTGCAGTTTTGGCATCGGATGCATTTTTTCCTTTCCCGGACAGTATCGAATTGATCAAGGATACGGGTATCCGGGCGATTGTTCAGCCTGGTGGCAGTGTGCAGGATGCGGCTGTCATTGATGCCTGCAACAAAGCTGGTATCGCGATGATGATTACCGGATTCAGGCATTTCAAACACTGACCTTTGAGGTCACACATGGGATTGCGTCCTCGGCGAGATTTGAAGAACAGCGCGCCATCAAACGCCATGTCGCTGTCGTTGAGACTGTGCACAGGGATTTTTGCGTTTGCATTGATAGCCTGCGTCAACAAAAACTCGCGCGAAAAAGGCAATCTGAAAAGTATCACTGTGCGCTCGACCATCGACTCCACGCTGGAACCCGTGCTGCTGAAAAGTTTTGGAATCGAGACCCAAGTAAAAACAGGAAAACTGTTTTTTGCATCGGCGGGCGTTGGTGACGAGAGTGGTTCACCGGGTTACAACGTCGGAACGCTTTCCGTTGGTATGAGCGCCACCCCCGAGAGCGTTTTCCGCAAGATACTTCCTCTTTATGGTCAGCTCGCGCAATCGCGGGTCAAATTCCAGGCGGCACCGGTCTCGTATCTTTTGTCTGATTTGCTTTCGCCATCACTGCAGGCAGCATCACAGCGTCGGTTGCGACTGAATGATTCCGGAATCAATCTGACGTCGGTCGATGCGTTGTTCTCGTTGATGCTTTCCGACGACAATCAATTGAGAATTGTCTGCAATGACAGTGCAAATATGAGCAACCTGCTGCTCGATGGACAATCTTTCAAAACCATTGGCGAGATTCCCGGATTCAGTCAGCCGGTGACCGCCAGCAGACGTGAGCGCAACAGTGGTTTTTCCGTAGGAGATCTTCTTGTCTTCACCGAAAAATCGTCTTCCACAGAGGTGAAGCATGTTGCGCTCTGGCTTGATCATGACGTCTATTTTGAGGCGTTGCCGCTTTCAGGCACAGTTGTTTTTCGGATCGCAAGTTATGCTCAGATCCTTGAAGATCTTGCTCCAAGGGTGCCTTTTGATGTTCGTCAGCTGAGAATGACTATTGTCCGCAAGCACGTCTCCTGGAACGATATTGGAAGCAGGCTGAAAGCATTCAAACAACAAAAGAATCCGGCTTCTGCGCAGCTGATTTACGATGCTGCCGGTCGGGCCGTGGCCTCTGCATTGCAGGGAATGACCCTGGCCTTGGTACCGGATTCGTCTGAATCTGAAACGCGATAAAAAGCAGGCCGAGCAGTGTAAACTTGGCCTGCCTTCAGTTTTCAAAAAGTTTTTCGAATCGGAATCAAATTGCGTCGGCTGGAGCCAACTGTCGTCGGCGAGTATCTGCCAAATAATCGATAATGATTCCCATGCGCTTGGCTTCATCGACGGAATAGTGGCGGCTGTTCAGCCCCCGGAGTGCGACTTCTTTATAAAAAAGTCGGCTGACGTCAATTTGCTCCGAGAGTTTACAACTCAGAGTTGTTCTCTCAGCTTTCGCGATGAGGTCCTCAATGGTGGGATATTTCGGCCTGAGGTCTGTCCTGAACCTTGGTTTGACCGGCTTGGTCGAAGTGCTGCCGAAGAGCTTGCTGAATGAAGACATACCCAAGTTCTCCTTCTGTAGGGTGCGGAAAACGCGCACGACAGCTTTGCTAGGTGAAGAAATCGAGGGCTGCAATCATTTTTTGCTTATTTTAAGAGCAGGGTGAGGCTGGAGTCCGTTTAACTCGTTGGGGCCCGGGATGCTTTTATAACATGGCAAACTTACCGGATTTTTTTTAATCAAATGAGGGTTCTGGATTTCGAAAAATCAATTGAAATGGCCTGCGTGTCTTGGTAGGGAACAACCCTTTGGTTCATTCCCACAATGGCGAGGTCATGGCGTGAAAATCTCTCATCCAGCTCTGCTCACGAAGTCGAAAGCAGCCCTGTTGTCTTTGTTATCTGTTGTCGCGGTGGCTGCGTGTACGCGTCGTACTGATGCTCCACAAGAGCTCCCCTCGGGCCGTTATGTGCAACCAGAAGTTCCGGTGACTCCGGTACAATCCAAGAGCCTGAGCGAAGAACTTGAGCTTCAGCTTTCGGACTCTCTGGCTCCTATTTTCAGCGGCCTGTTCGAAAAGTCTGAAATTCGCACCAACGTGGGTTCACAACAAGCTGTGCGTTTGTCGCGTGCCATGGCCGTGAGTCTTGCAAAAGACATCACCTCCCGCGTGCAACGATCAAATCCTACTCACTGCGTGTCAAGCCCAGACAAGTCAGTCACGTTTTTGAGTTGTCTTTTGTTTGAAGTGATTGAAGGAAATCTTCAGAACCAAGGTGACGCACAGCGTTGGTTGGCGGGCATGTCGCGTTTGAAGGACGATGTGTCGGGCCGCATGTTCTTCAGCGATGCCGAAGCAGGTGAAATTGCCCATTCCGCCTCGGCAGCGTTGGCCTCGTTCTTCTCCAAATCGCGAAATGTTGAAAACATTCTGCAACGTCTGGTTCGTTCGG
>JBDLRR010000129.1:0-16816 GCA_039799985.1 Pseudomonadota bacterium
GATTCTGTTCAGGGCCGACAAAACGACCTCAAGGCAAGAATCGAAATCAGATAAAATCGAACGACAGATTCGTGAAGCGTGTCGCATCACCAAGTCACCGTGGTTCCTCAAATTGCGCATCGTGGATTCATTGTCTGCAGCTTTGCAGATGGTGGAAGTGGATTTTTCCGGGTGCAGCTTTTTCATTTGCGATGAGCGGCCCGCAAATGCGGTGCAAAAAATAGAGAGCACCGAGCATCTTTTGACTTCAGTCATGAATGCCAAGAAGGGCGATTTGGTATTTGTGGTTGGGCCTGAAGCGAGTTTTTCTTCATCTGAGTATGATTTTTTAATCAATGGAGAATTTTCAAAGCGCATCCATTTTGTTTCGCTTGGACCCAGAATTCTCCGGACGCCAGCGGCGGTTGCTTCTGCCGCGTATGTTCTGTCTGCTCTTGTTGATTCGGGAGTGTCATCGGCCAGCAGAAATAATTGAAGGTTGTCTGGACTTGGTCTTCTGAGCTGAGTTCAGTTCAATCCGAATTCGGCATAAATCCCATGATGGTCGGAAATGAATTTAGAGTCGTCGCCGGGGTTGGAAACAAATTCCTGTCTGCTTTGATATTCAGTAAAATCGTCACAAATCACGGACTCCTCACCAATTGGATTGCCCGTCAAGTATCCAAAACGCGTCACCTTGCCAAGACATCCGCTGGAGCCGAGTTGAAATTCCTTTTGTGAGGGCGTTTGTTTTGCCGCCAATCCAAATAGAAAATCAATGCGTCTCGGAATGGAATCCGTTTCTTTCAAGACTTCTGCAACATTTGGATATTTTCGCTTCAAAGCATGCTGAAAATCTTTCACGCGTGCCGTCAGGCTGTTGCGCGGAGCATCCCAGGTCGCGCTCGCCAGCAAGTCATCGGGATTTCCCGATTCCGACCAAAGATCCGACCAGCCCCTTCTGACGATGGCGTTATAGGGTGGACTCTCTGGCTCGCAGTTGAAATCTCCGCCCATGATGACGGGCTCATCTGGTCGTCTCAGAGTTTCTATCCAGGTCAACAAATTTTCGACTTCATTCAACCGTCGTGTGTTTGCCGACTTGAAAGAACGAAGAATCAGACCCACGTCCTCTTTGGTGATATGACCTTGTTCAAGGGCTTGCTGAACAATTTGCTGATTTCTTGGAGTCTGGGCCGGCGACACATGCAGATGTGCAACCACTGCAATCAGTGATGTGCGCCCCTCGTAGGCACCGACTCTCTTTTCCGGAGGGATAAACAGACGGACAGCAAATGCGACGCGCGATTCGTGCAGTTGAAAACTGTAGAATGGGTTGTTGATTGCCGAAATTCTGAACGGGCTCAGACGAAACTCGCCCGACAATCTTTTTTTGCCAAGCACCTGATATTGCCAGTCGGTTGGAAAGAATATGCCGACACCTTCATTCAGGTTGAATGGCGGCCCCCAGCCGAGTTTGATTCCCGAATTACAGGTCACATAAGTGGCACGCATGCCCAGTTTGCTGGCGTACCAGTGGGCACGAAAAGGCAGTGGATTGAGTTCCTGAAGAAGTAGAATATCTGCATTCAGATTTTTGAGTGCCGTGACCTGACGATTGAGTCTGGCCATGCGCTCGGCGCGTGATTCGAGCGAGCCAAACCGTAACGTGCCATGACCATCGAGACCATGCCACGTGTTCAGCGTTGCAACTTTCAGGAGAGGAAGCCCCTTACGGTTTGCCATCATTTACCTGTCGTCGGTGAACCGTTTGGAAAAGAAGCCAAGCCGCACAAGCGTTTCCGACAGTCGAGGGAAGTTCTCCTCGAGCCCCGAAACAAATCGATCCTGCAGGTTGCCGAATGTGCCGCCCAGACGCTCCTGAGCGGTGTTCAAAACGGATGCCGCAAATTCGTCGATATGCGCGGTTACGCGGTTTTTGTGTGTTTTTCCGCCGGCATGAGCGTCCAGTGATCCTGTTACACCACCTTGACGTTTTGCGGCGGCCTTCTTGGCGGCCTGAATTGCCATTTCAATTGTTTCACGCGCCTTGTCGTCGCGGCGTTGCATTCCGCCACCAACTGACGTTGGCGATGATGTGCCACCAGCAGCGGGTCCGCGGGCGGGATGTCTTCCCGAAGGTTGAGAAGTTCCACCGGCGCCTGCGTGAGCTTTGTATGGCTGAGCTTGAGGACCTTCGTGCGTGCGTGAGGGGCCGTGAGCCTGACGAGTGTGTCCGCTTGCGCTCGCAGCTGCAGCTGCAGCCGGAATCGGTTGGCTTATGCCCACTGCTGGAACTTCGGAACTCTTGGGTTGAACAGGAGCAGGAGCAGGGGTGTTGCGAACAGTGGTCGCATCTCTGCGATGGTGAGGCAGAGTTGGCTCAGGGCGACCCGAGCGAACTTGTTCTTGTTCACCTGCCGTTGAGTGGCGAGCGCCTTCAACATGCCGTTCGCGTCTGTGTTCGTGCTCGCGAGTTTCAGATTTTGGAAGTTCTTCGGAGGCCTGTGCAGTTTGACCAAAGACCTTAACGCGTCCCGTTTCATCAAAGGGATAGTCAGAGGTGTCGGTTGCGGTCAGATACTGATTGGGCACCTTGACCAATGGAATTGGAAAGCCGAGCAATTTTTCAACGGCCCCCATGTTGTAGCCATAATCTTCACAGATGAGTGTGATGGCATGGCCAGTTGCACCGGCACGCGCTGTTCGGCCGATGCGATGGATGAAGCTCTCGGCGTCATCAGGGATGTCAAAGTTGTAGACGTGCGACAAGTTCGCAACGTGCAGACCGCGCGACAAGACATCGGTCGCGACCAGCAAGTTACACTTTCCTTCTTTGATTTTCTTGATGAGGGTCATGCGCTTGCGCTGTGGCAAGTCGCCGGTCAGAACTTCAGCATTCAGACCGTTGCAGGCGAGTTTGTATCCAACCCACTCGGCGACCACTTTTGTGTTTGTAAAGATGATTGCACATTCAGGATTGTTTGCTTTCAGGTGACCCATCAGAGTCAGGAACTTATGCTCAGATGTAACAGCATACGCCGACTGGGAAATTTTCTCTGGCGTGATGCTCACAGGGTCGGTCTCGATGTACTCGGGATTTTCGAGGTATTCGAAAGCGAGTTCTTTTACTTTTTCGCTGCCGGTGGCGCTGAATAAAAGTTTCTGCACGCGCTCCGCCGGCAAATGGCGGAGAACGTATTCAACATCATCGATGAATCCCATGTCGAACATGCGGTCGCATTCGTCGATGACGAGCAACTGCAGGTCATCAAATTCCAGACTCTTGCTGCGATGAAGGTCAAGCAATCGACCAGGTGTTGCAACAACGATGTCGACAGCCTGATTTAATTCACTGACGTGACGCTCAACGTCGACTCCACCAAACACGGCAAGGCTTTTGAGCTTCAGTGGATTGAGAAGCTTTTTGGCGTCTTGAGAAACCTGGTCAGCAAGCTCGCGGGTAGGCACCACGACCAAGACTTGAGGTTTGCGTGCGTTGGTGCTTCGGGCTTCTTGATTCAGGAGTTTGTGCGCTGCTGTCAGCAAGTACACGGCAGTTTTGCCGGTTCCTGTTTGGGCAAATCCGGCAACATCTTTTCCGTCGAGGGTGTGCGGCAAACAGAGAGCCTGGACTTTCGTTGGCTTTTGGAAACCCTGTTTATGAATGGCTCCGAGAATTTGATCGTTGAAGCCAAGAAAACTGAAAGTGACTTCTTTTTCGACCGGCAATTCAGTCGTCGAAGTCGCCGCGGCTGTTGGAGTTTCGCTAAACTGAGGCACTTCCGCTGTTCTGAATTCGGGAGGAGTGTTGAGTTCCACCTGGACCTGATCAAGATCTTGTGGCTCATCGGCAAGTGCAGGCAATATGCTGACCGATGGGATGTCTTGTTCCGCGGTAAGGTCTTCAAAAAGCTCTGGCGTGCGGGGGACAGGGCGTTGTTGCTTTTTGGTCGACGCTGCTGCGCCTGAAGCTGATTTGGCTGCAGCGGGCTTGGCTGTTGACTTGGTGCGCGAGGCTGCTGATTTTTCGGTGGCCGCTGAGGTTGCTTTCTTTTGCGTGGCAGCTGTCCGACTTTTGGACGTTTCTCCTGCTGGAGCAGTTTTGGAGGACGACGCTTTTTTGGTTGTCGTCTTTTCAGAACTGCTTTTTGCCTTGGTCGAGGTTGACTTTGCGGCGGTGGATTTTTTGTCTTTGGTCGGTTTTGAACTGCTGGAGCGAACCATTCTGAATTTCTCACTTGTGGAGTCGAAAGCCGGACCCTGAATAAAGGTCGAACCCGAAAGGCATAAGGCGAAATCCCATAAAGGTAAAGGGAAATTATCCCACACAGGAGGCGATCGGGCGGGTCGGAAACTTGAGTCGGCCCGAGGTTTGTGCCATAGCACGGAGTTTGAGTCTGGATTTCCGGATGTTCGGAGGGATTGGTCGTATGCTCGTTGGGCTCCTCACAGCTCTTCTTGTCTTTGTCAGCCTGGTGCTTATTGTTCTGATTATTGCCCTTCAGCATGGCAATGAGGGCGGGATTGGTTCGGCCTTTGGCGGCGGAAATTCGGCTGGATTTTTCGGGGCTTCAGGTGGTGTCGCACTCATCGTCAGGGCAACCTGGATCTTCGGTGCTGCATTCTTCTTTCTGTCCACGGCTCTTGCGTGGGTTAAAACACACGAAAAATTTGGAGTCACGCGTGAATTGGACTCGGCTCTGATGGCCACTCCAACGCCAGCTCAGGCTGCCACACCGGCGTCATCTCCTGCAGCTGGTTCAACGCCTGCCGATGCTTCGGGCGCGTCGACACCTGCGGCAGCAACGTCTCCTGCAGCGGCGCCGGCAACAGGTTCAGCGACGCCCGTTCCGCAAGCTCCTGCGTCAAACGCCTCTCCGGCACCTGCGGCTTCCCCGGCTGCATCGCCATCAAACTGATCCACAGGCAGAAGTTTTCGATTTTCAGCAGACGATTGGTTGCGCCGACTTGAGTTTCAACAGCCGGCCAACCGAGAGTTGCTTTTGCCTGTTTCCATGCTCAAGCAAAACGATGAATTCAGCTTCTGGATCAATGTATTCCACGAGCTTTTGCAACGTGCGCAGCTGATGAATGGTAATCGCCACGAGGTCGAACTGTTGGCGTGAAATCTTGATAAAGCCCGCTTCCGACGCGGCTCTTCGGATGCTTGTTTCGTCTCCGGTTTTAAGAGCATCGGTGAGCGCAGATGGAAAAAATTCGGGTTTCAAATCTTTCAAATCGTAGAGCGCAGAAACATGCCACCACTCTTCAGCAGGTTGCCATGTTCCATCCGGAAGAATCCATCCGCTCAAAGATTTGATATCAGTGACCCCAACCATATGTAGCCAACTCTCTTGGGACGAGTGCCCAACCTTGCAAGGGATCCGCCAGCCCTTGTTCCACAAACACGGGTTGGATGTCGCACAGGCCATTGACGAGTCCCCATCCGCTCATGGCCGCAATCGCGGCAGCGAATATCTCAACGTGGTCACTCAGTTCAAGAAAAAGATCTTCCATGAAAGAGGCTGACCTGAAGGCAATTTTGGAAATCTCAAGCTTTTTCAATAATCCCGCACGTGCGACACGCCCGCTGTCAGGCTGGCGTAGCTCGCCAACATGATTGAGCCGAAAGCCGCAATGCAGTGACCACCCCACCGCCGCCAGCCATGGATGTGTTTCCACAATTATAGCGTTTGGGTAGGTGGCTTTCAGCCTGCGTGCGAGGTGATGCGCCCGCGCTGTGAGTGGTGCCTTGTTGCTCGACAGGGCGCTTTCCAGATCGACGCCTCCGCCCGCGCCAAGGTGGTCATATCGACGCCTCGCAAAGGCCTCGAATAGTCGCTCGGTGTGGGGCACCGGCATACGCGGTCGGCGAGCCTCGTGCTCTTTGTCTTCTTCCCAGAGTTTGACCATTTCTTGCACCGAGTTCTCGGGGCAAAACGTAACGCCCCGACAGGCTCTTGTGCAGTTGGTGCAGACAGGGAAGGTCAGAGGAGCATCCAAGCAAAAGATTTGCGCACCGCCAAGGTCATTGATCGTTTCCAGCAGTCGAGTGTCTGCATCCATGTTTGCTGTTGGACCCAGCTCGGAAGAAAAGGCTTCCCAGATGAGTGGGGAATTTTTAAGGTCGGGCGAGTCGGCATCGTACTGCGCACCGGCCACACCGACAGTGGCGCCAGGAAGTGATTCGAGAATTCTTTTGCCGATCGAGCTGTGAAGTGCTCTGTCTGAGATTCCGGTGCGGATCTCTCGGACGCTACAGCGAGCCCGAACCAGCGACGACTTCTGGTTGGCGACACCACCGACGTGAATTCCTATCACCTGAACGGAAGGGGATGTGTTTCGGTGTGAGGATGACTCCGTCATGGGGTGTCCCCTTGAGGTTGTTACCTTTGTCTCAGGACGATGAGCTGATTGCGACCATTTCGCTCAATCAAAAACAACAGATCACGAGGTTTGTCTTTTGAGCTTTTGAGCGCTGTCTCAACGTCTTTGATGGACTTCACGGTCTTGCGGTTGATTTCGGTGATCACATCACCGCGGCGGAGTCCTGCAAAGGCGGCGTAGCTGTCATCGGAAACACCCGTCACAAGCACACCGTTGGCGGCCCGCAGTCCCAATTGTTTACGCAATTCAGGATTGAGTGCTTTCAAGGACAAACCGAATTCATTTGCCACACCCGAACCAGCGCCGTCTCCTTCGTCTACATCACGTTGTGCAACTTCGGGAGAAAATTGGCCGATCTTGACTTTCAGTTCCATGCTTTTGCCGTCGCGCACAATTCCCAGGCGAACTTCCGTTCCTGGTTTTGTAAATGCCAGGCGTGTTCTCAACTGCGAAAAACTTGTGATCGGTGTGCCGTTCATGGTCTGGATGACGTCATAGGGTTTGAGTTCGGCTTTCTCTGCCGGACTGCCTTTGACGACGCCAACAATCATTGTTCCTTGGCTGTCTTCAGTCAGTTTGAGTTCGCGCAGCACGTCGGGGCTGAGTTCGTTGAAATCTCGACCATCAATGCCCAAAAAGCCGCGCACCACGCGACCTTCATTGATGAGCATTTCGGCAGCGAGCTTTGCCATGTTGGCCGGCACTGCAAATCCAATTCCCGCAGAACTGCCCGTGGGTGAACTGATGGCCGTGTTGATGCCAATGACTTTGCCATCGAGGTTGAGCAATGGGCCACCCGAATTGCCTGGGTTGATTGCGGCATCGGTTTGTATGAAGTCTTCGATGGCTCCGCCACCCAGAACTCCACCACGTCCCAATGCACTTACAACACCAACGGTGAGTGTTTGTGGCAACGAAAATGGTGCACCCAAAGCAACGACCCAATCACCAACTTCAACGCTGTCGGAGTCTGCGAGTCCCATTTGACGCAAAGATCCCGGTGTGAAGTTTTCCATTTTCAACACTGCAACGTCGACCGAAGGCTCACTGCCAACAAGTTTGGCCTTGAACTTGCGGTCATCAAAGGTTTGAACTGTGATGTCATTGGCCTCTTGCACAACATGGTTGTTGGTCATGACGTAGCCGTTTTTGAGATCGACAATGAAACCCGAGCCCGCTGCTTCTTGAGCACCACGATCACGTGGTCCACCTCCGGGTGGAAAGAAGGGGAAAAAGAAATCGTCGGGGAATGGGAATCCACCGCGTCCGCGCGGAGCTGCTTCCCGCTTGGTCTTTATGAAAACCAAAGCGGGGCGGCTTTGTTTCGCAAGGTTCACGAAAACCTTTGAAAAGGTTTTGAGCGTTTTGATTTCCTGTTCGGAGCTGTGCGGAATGGGCGGCACGTCTGGAAGCTTGTAGCCTTTGGAACCCAAAGCCGTCAGCGAGTTTTGAACATCGTGGAGCTTTTCTGGTGCGAATAGAAGCACCCCACCAGAGACAAGTCCAAACAAAGCACAGACGATCAGTCCAGCGACCGCAAAGCGTTTTGTGCCTCTCATTATTTTACCTTGAACGTTGTTCATGAAATTGGACACCCGTTTCATTCCGTCTTACCCCAGAAATAGGTTGAACCCCGGATATGTAGAATGACTTCGGGGCTTCAGTCGACAATATAAACCGGCTTTTGCTCTTGCCAAGTGTTCGTTGGTTGCCTGCCCGGAAAGCAAGATTCACAGTGCTTCAAAAATGCCTGCTGCGCCCATCCCCGTTCCAACGCACATGGTTATCATTCCGTACTTTTGCCGACGCCGTTGCAGGCCATGCGCCAGTGTTGCCATACGGATTGCACCGGTCGCGCCCAGAGGGTGACCCAATGCAATGGCTCCACCCAAGGGATTCACTTTGGTGGGGTCGAGGTTCAAGTCGTTGATCACCGCAAGGCTCTGTGCAGCAAAGGCTTCGTTGAGTTCAATCCAGTCCAATTGGTTTTGATTCATTCCGGCCTGCTTTAGAGCTCTTGGAATTGCCTCCTTGGGGCCAATGCCCATGATGTCGGGCGGAACTCCGGCAATCGCATATGAAACAAATCGAGCCATGGGTTGAACATTGTATCGTTTCACAGCTTCTTCGCTCATGATCAAGACTGCAGCTGCTCCGTCGGACATTTGCGAGCTGTTGCCGGCAGTGACGCTTCCTTGTGTCGCAAAGACGGGTTTTAGCTTTGCCAGCGCCTCAACTGAAGAATCGGCACGCGGGCCTTCGTCTTTTGCAAACGTGCTGCGGGTTGTTTTGATTTTCATTCCGCTCGCGTCGAGGACACTCTCCTCGACCTCCACGGGCACAATCTCACTCGTGAACTCGCCTGCCTGCCATGCTGCAACGGCGCGCTTGTGACTTTCGAGCGCAAATGCATCTTGTGCGTCGCGAGTCACCTTCCATTGCTTGGCGACCCGCTCGGCTGTGATTCCCATTCCATAGGCGATGGCCAGGTTTTCGTTGTTTTCGAAAACTTTGGGGTTCATCACGACCTTGTGTCCCATCATCGGAATCAAGCTCATGCTTTCGGTGCCTGCAGCAATCATCACATCTGCTTCACCCAGGCGAATCCTGTCTGCAGCGTAGGCAATGGCCTGAAGGCCGGAGGAACAAAACCTGTTGACGGTGATTCCGGGAACAGTGTTGGGGAGGCCTGCAAGCAGCACACCAATACGCGCAATATTCATTCCCTGTTCTGCTTCCGGCATTGCACAGCCAACAACGACGTCGCCGATCTCCTGGGCGTTCAATCCTGGAACGCTTGCAACGACAGACTTCAGGACAAGAGCAAGCAGATCGTCCGGTCGTGAATTGCGCAATGCACCACGGGGTGCTTTTCCGACGGGTGTGCGCAAAGCTGAAACAATGTAGGCATCTCGTGTTTTGATAGTCATGGTGATGTCATCCTTCCTTGGGAAACATTGGTTCAGTTGCGCAAAGGTTTGCCGTTCTTCAGCATGTAGTCGATGCGTGCCTGGGTTTTTTCGGTTTTGAGCAACTCAACAAACAGACTGCGTTCAAGCTCGAGCAGCCAGTCTTCATTCACGAGTGTGCCACCTTCAACGTGCCCGCCACAAAGAACAGTGGCAGTGCGCTCGGCGATTGCGGCGTCGTGCTCGCTGATGAATTGTCCTTCAAGCATGTTGGCGATGATCATTTTGAGTGTTGCAATTCCACCCTTGCCGACGACTTGAATGTCGCGTGCCTTGAGCGGCGGACGGTAGCCCGATTCTGCCATCGAGATGGCTTGTTGCTTGGCAATAAAGAGCAATTCATTTGGATTGAAGACGATCAGGTCGGTAGGTCGCAACAGTCCCAATTCGCGGGCGTGTTCGCCGCTGCGTGAAACCTGTGCCATGGCAATAGTTTCGAATGCCATTTTGACAAAGTGGAAGATGTTTCCACCGCGAGCCGATTGAGCCGCGCGCAGTGCCAATTCCTTGCAGCCACCACCGGCAGGAATCAATCCCACTCCGGCTTCAACCAAGCCCATGTAGGTTTCCAATGCAACCACAGCACGCGATGAATGCATGACGAACTCGCAGCCGCCACCCAATGCGAGCCCACTGACAGCAGCCACTGTTGGCACCATCGAGAATTTGAGTGCTTGGGAAGCGTCCTGGAAAGATTTCACCATGGCTTCAGCTGCAGTGTAATTTTTTGCTGCGAGCAGCTGACTGACCTGTGCGAGGTTTGCGCCAGCACTGAACGGCTGCTCTGTTTGCCAAATCACCATGCCTTTAAGGTTGCTTTCTGCATACGCAACGGCTTTGATGACGCCTTCCAAAACTTCCTGACCAATGGCGTGCATCTTGCTCTTGAATGACAAAATTCCAATCTGGTCGCCGGTGGTCCAAAGACGAACACCGTCATTCTCCCAAAGAGTGCGTCCATATTCGGTTGTTTCGCCGATCAGTTTTTCGGGAAACAGTTGACGCGCGTGGAGTGCGTTTTTGGGTCGCGCTGCAACAGATTTTTGCGCTGGCGAGAAAGATCCCTCATTGCTGTGAACGCCGGTTCTGCTAGTGTCTGTTGCCCAGCCAGGCAGGTTTGTGTTGGCAATCGTTTTGCCGGCAGCAATATCTTCCTGGATCCATTTTGCGACCTGTTGCCAACCGGCAACTTGCCAGGTCTCGAATGGACCCGCGCTCCAGCCAAAGCCCCAGCGCACCGCGAAATCGAGGTCGCGAAGGTTATGACAAATGCTTTCTGATTGCACAGCACAGTAGTGGAAAAGATCTCTGAAAATCGACCACAGGAATTGCGCTTGTGGATGCTGGCACTCGCGCAGTTTCTGCATTTTTTCTGCGGGATTTTTCAATTTCAAGATCGGCTCGACTTCAGGAGCAACCACGCCTGCAGAAGGCCGATAGTCGCCTTTGGCAACGTCGAAGACCATGATTTCTTTTCCGACCTTTTTAAACACGCCCGCACCAGTTTTTTGTCCGTGTGCACCCTTTTCGATGAGGGTTTTGATCCAATCCGGCAAGACGAAAATGCTGCGCCAGTGATCATCGGGCAAAGTGTCCGACATGGTTTTCACAACGTGTGCGAAAGTGTCGAGACCCACGACGTCGGCAGTGCGGTAGGTGGCACTTTTTGCGCGACCAATGATGGGGCCCGTCAGAGCATCAACTTCGTCACAGCCCAACTTGAATTTTTCGGCATGATGCAGCGTTGCCAGCATCGAGAAGACGCCAATCCTGTTGGCAATGAAATTTGGAGTGTCTTTGGCTCTGACAACACTCTTGCCAAGCGTTGTTGTGAGAAAGCCTTCCAAATTGTCCATTGCAGCTGCAGTCGTGGTTGGTCCTGGGATGATTTCGACCAAGGCCATGTAGCGTGGTGGGTTGAAAAAATGGACGCCACAGAAACGCGGCTTGAGTTCAGCCGGCAGGTGCTCACTGAGGCTCTTTAGGCTCAGTCCCGAAGTGTTTGTTGCGAAGATCGCGTGTCCGGCAACAAACGGAGAAACTTTTTTGTACAGGTCCGCTTTCCAGTCCATGCGCTCTGAAATTGCTTCAATCACAAGGTCACATGACTTGAGTTTGTTCAGATCGGTTTCGTAGTTTGCCGCCTGAATATCGTTGATTTTGGACTTGACCGAAAAAGGTGTCGGTTCAAGTTTTTGCATTGATGCGAGGGATTTCTGGACGACACCGTTCTTGTCGCCGTCCTTTGCGGGAAGATCAAACAGCACGACCTCGACGTTGGCGTTTGCCAGATGTGCCGCGATTTGGGCGCCCATGACGCCAGCACCGAGCACTGCTACTTTTTTGAAATGAAATGTCTGTTCCATGGAGTCCTCGCAAGTGAGTGGTTGGACTCAACGAGTGTATCGGGAGACTCTCAAGGTAACAATGCGTCAATTTTTGAGGAATTCTACAAGTTCATCAATTTTGTGGATTTCATTTGCGGTGATCCGTCCGCCAGCAACAAAAGCATGCCCACCGCCACCAAAATGGGTTGCAAAGTAATTGCCGAGGTGTTTTTCGTCGGAGCTTGGTTTGTTCCAGGGATTGATTCCGCAAGAAACAGACGCAATGCCATTTTTCGGTGGTTGAACATGCACGGCGTAGTGGATATCCGGGTAAAGAAGATATGGAATGAATCTTCCCATGCCAGGGAATTGTTCACCGGTGGGCCAATCGAAAAAATGGCTGACCGAGACACTCTGACTGACGATGGTTTTTCTCTCATAGAGTCGACGTTGCCTGAGAACCTGGGTGCGCTCGTGATCTATCAGCGCATGAAAAACCGGGTCCGAGAGCATGAGCTGGTCGACGCTCGGTGATTTCATCAGCTGCTCGACCAGCTTGCAATAGAGCAAACCATTGTCGACAACCGGGTGATTGCAACTGAACAGAGTCTGTAGCTTGACTGCATCGCTTGAAAAATCATGAGCCGATTCGGCATTGGCAAACAAGGCTCCATCGATAATCTCGGCCAGGTCTATGAGTTCTTCATATTCCTCAATCAGAGCTGCAGGTATTCCAAGTTGTTTGTGATGTGATCTGAGCAGGCCTGGAGTGCTGATTGCGTTGATGTCCCAAAGCGAGACGACGTGGCTCAAATATTGATTGCAATTTTCTGGGGTCAGAAACGGCATGCCACTGCCCGTGGGATGATGGTCTATCCAGTAACATGAGAGCTTTTCGCAATGGGAATGATTCGCTTCAGGGCGCAGAAAGAATTTGTCGGTCAGCAATGCCGGGTGCAGAGAAAAATCAAGTATTGCGCACGGGTATTTCAATTCTGTTCTGGTCCACTCTTGTTGTTCGGGACCGTGATTGACAGGATGAATTTTAATTTGCAGTTCCCGCCCTTGGTGCAGGCCTTTTAGAAACCTTCCAAAAATTGCGGAGGCTATTCCTCCGTCCGCATCGGCGTGTGAGTAAATGTGATAGGCAGCACCGTTCATGAAGGCCTCGCTCGCTGGAGCGTCCTGTTACGCAATCATCTGAAGGACGAACAGATAGAATTGTATCGCAAAGGTGAAGACCGGGCTCAGGATGCCAGTCAAAAGCAGGACAAGCATTCCGATGCTGATGATATTGGCTTGTTCGTTGAGTTTTTGGCCGACCTGATAGCTCACGTTATTGAGCAACAGTCGCCAACCGCTTGAGTTGGGAAATGGCAACAGGTTGAGAACGCCGATGACGATGTTTGATTTTGCAATTTCAAGAAGAAGACGTGGAATCGGATCATCGCCCGCGAACATGGTTTCTATTCTGTATCCTGCGAGCTTGGAAATGACGCCACAGAGTATCGCAATTGCGAGGTTCGTGGCTGGTCCTGCGATTTCAGCCAGATTGATGTCCCGCCGCATTCGTTTAAAGTAGCGGGTGTCTATCATCAGAGGCTTCGCCCAACCCAACAAAAACGGCGTTCCGGTGAGCAAAAATACCAACGGGAGTATTATTGTTCCCAGGATATCGATGTGTGGAACAGGGTTCAGGGTTGCACGTGATGCGGTCTCGGTTGAACGATCACCCAATGCGCGCGCAGCAATCGCGTGCGCGGCTTCTCTCATGGTGATGGCAACCAGGAATCCGCAGTACACCAAAATCGCATCTTCAATTTTCAGGCTTGCCATTGTTTCCGGTTCCGTTTGCGAATGTAAAAAGCAACAAGGGCCGTTCCCAGAATCAGTGCGAGCACGGCAAAGGTTGCTGTCTGACCGCGTTTGACCATTTGAAGCAGCCACTCACGGTTGTCTGCACCAAAATATCCAAGATACACCCAGATCGGCACACTTATAAGTGCCGCTAGCCCGTCCAACAGGAAAAACCGCACGAAACTGACCTGCCGGGTTGCTCCGGCGGTCAGAAAAATGGGAGTGCGGAGTCCCGGCATAAAGCGGGCAGCGAACACCACCCAACTTCCATGTTGAGCGAATTTGCCCTGTACTCGAGCATATCGCTCGGGTGTCATGAGGCGACGAATAAGTGGGAGCGAGAATGCCCGCTGTCCAAGAAAGCGGCCTGCTGTAAAGACAACACCGTCGCCAATCAACACGCCAGCCATTCCAACCAAAAACATTGTGTGAACATTCGTGTATTGAAGGCCCGAAATGATGCCGCCGGCGACAAGCGAAATGTCTTCAGGGATTGGCAGACCGAATCCGCACGCCATGAGCACGCCGAACACAGCAAGATAGCCGTATTGTGTGAAAAACGTTACGAGCCAGGTGAGTGGTTCCATGTAGCCCTCTGTTTGCCATATCTTTCCGGAATCGTTGCTGAATGATTTTCGCGGAAAAGTTTTTCTGGCGCTCAGTTCTTACCCTCCCAAGGCTGTCAAAGCAAATTCTCATCTCCGGGTTGACAGCCTTTGATCCCGGATTATGTTCCTGCGCAGAAGCGGACCGGAGAGTCTCGGGCCGCGAAAATAAAGAGTTTTTTTGCGGGACCCGCCCCTGAACTGGAGGAAGAAGCGATGGGAAAGATCATTGGCATTGACCTTGGAACCACGAACTCGGTTGTTGCAGTCATGGAAAATGGCACACCCAAAGTGATCGCCAACCAAGAAGGCGACCGCACAACTCCTTCAGTCGTTGGTTATACGCGTGATGGTGAGTTCATCGTTGGACGCGCCGCGCGCAACCAGGCTGTGACGAATCCCAAGAACACCGTTTATTCAGCGAAGCGCTTCATTGGTCTCCATTTCAACGAGCGCAAGGAAGAAGCTTCCAAGATGCCCTACACTGTCAAACAAGGCAGCAACGACAAAGTCTTGTTTGAACTCGGCGGCAAGGATATGGCTCCGCCCGAAATCTCTGCAAAGGTTTTGAGCAAGCTCAAAGCTTCTGCTGAAGCTTACCTGGGTCAAACTGTCACACAGGCCGTAATCACGGTTCCTGCCTACTTCAACGACTCGCAACGCCAGGCAACCAAAGATGCAGGCCGTATCGCAGGTCTTGAAGTTCTGCGCATCATCAACGAGCCCACCGCCGCAGCATTGGCTTATGGTCTCGACAAGAAGCACAACCAAAAGATTGCCGTCTACGACTTCGGTGGCGGTACCTTCGACGTGTCGATTCTTGAAGTCGGCGACAACGTTGTCGAGGTTCTGGCAACAAACGGCGACACTCACCTGGGTGGTGACAATATCGACGAGTGCCTCATCGACTGGCTCGTTTTGGAATTCAAGAAACAAACCGGCATCGACGTTTCGAAAGATGCCATGGCGATGCAGCGTCTGCGCGAAGCATCCGAGAAGGCCAAGATTGAACTTTCGTCGACGACCAAGGTTGACATCAATCTTCCTTACCTGACTGCCGATGCGACAGGACCAAAACACTTGGCACTGACGCTCAATCGTCCACAGTTCGAGCAAATGGTCGACAAGATCATCGAACGAACAATCGAGCCTTGCCGTTCCGCTCTTCGAGATGCGGGTTTGTCGGTTGAGCAGGTCGATGAAGTTGTGATGGTTGGTGGTTCCACCCGTATTCCGTTGGTGGGAGAAAAGGTCAAAGCTTTCTTCCGCAAAGAGCCAAACCGTTCCGTGAACCCTGACGAAGTTGTTGCCGTTGGTGCAGCAGTTCAGGCCGGCGTTTTGGGTGGTGAAGTCAAAGATGTTCTCTTGCTCGACGTCACTCCGTTGAGCCTTGGTATCGAAACTCTTGGTGGAGTTTTCACCAAGCTCGTGGAGCGCAACAGCACGATTCCAAAGCGCGGCAGCCAGATTTTCTCGACGGCAACCGACAATCAAACCAGCGTTGAAATCGCTGTGTTTCAAGGTGAGCGCGAAATTGCGCGCGACAACCGCTTGCTGGGACGTTTCAACTTGAGCGAAATTCCTCCGGCGCCACGTGGCGTGCCACAGGTTGAAGTGACGTTCGATATCGACGCGAACGGCATCTTGAACGTGTCCGCCAAGGATCTTGGAACCGGGAAAGAACAAAAGATCACCGTGACGAGCTCTTCGGGTTTGTCTGAGACCGAAATCAAACGCATGGTTGACGATGCCCAGGTGCATGCATCACAAGACAAAGAGCGTCGTGAAGTGATTGACGCGAAGAACAAGCTCGATGGTCTGGTCTTCCAGGTTGAAAAAACCATTCGTGAAAACGAGAGCAAGATTCCTGCAGAGATGAAGGCAGGATTGGCCACCGAAATCGAGGCAGCACGCAAGGTTCTTGAAACCCAATCCGAAGACAAGGCAGCGCTGGATGCTGCGGCAACTGCGCTTGAGCAGAAGGCCTACAAGTTGGCAGAGGAAATGTACAAGACCTCTTCCGCGCAAGGTCCTGAGGCTGGTCCTACACCGGGAGCAGGGGCAACTGGCGGCGCCAAGAAGGATGGCGTTGTCGATGCAGAGTTCGAGTCAAATTGATAATTTAGCAGATTTCTTTTCTGCTCTTATGTATGTGAGAGTGTGAAGGGTCAGCTCCGGAACCGGTTTTATCGGGTCGCGCAAGAGGCGCGGCCCTTTTTTTTTATGGCGAAGATTCAAGTTGACACGATAAAGTGCATACGAGTAATGTTCTGGCCAGATACTCAAAATCAACAGTAACAGTGCGCTCAGGGGACGCGATATGCGTAAAGCCAGCGAAGTTCAACGGTTTCCTCATTCCGCGGTTTTGTTCAAGTTTTGTCTCAGGGTTCTCGAAACCCGTCGGACAGATTCGAAAGTTCATGACCAGGATGTTGGCAATATCCTTGATTACAATCCCAGTGACACAAGTCACTGGAAGCGCGGAAAGAAGGCTGTTCGCAGCATCTTCGCACTTGAAGCTCTTTCCCGTGAACTCGATGTTGACGTCGAACTGATCGAGGACGTTGCAAGCGGTGCGCTTGATTTTGATGAAGCCTGGTTCGACTTCTGCGAATCCGAAGAAGAATCCCGGCTCAGTAAAAATCAGGCTGGCTTGACCTTCTCAAAGGTGCGTCGTGATCGTCAGCTT
>JBDLRR010000130.1:0-12038 GCA_039799985.1 Pseudomonadota bacterium
GGATGGCTTTTCAAGGACTTCATGATCGATTCCGGCGCGGGCTTTTACTATTACAAAGTTAGAGGAAAAGAGTTCGTCAATGAAAAAGGCGAGACGGCGAACAATGACCGGGAGATTTCAGTCTCTGGTTTACTGGTTGAATTCTCGCCACTCTATCGACTCACCAACAATCTTTTCACAGGCCTCGTCACACAAATCAGAACTCCGGCATACAACGATTATTTTTCTGCAGCCGATCCGGCCAGCCTTTTGTTTAACGTTGGAGGCCAATTTGGATTCCAATTCTTCGACCGTGAACTCAACAGCCGGGTGACATTGAAAGCTTCCTCGAATTTAGGGCTGAAAGGTTGGAAAGACATCGCATACTTGATGGGTGTTCAGTTTGGCCTTCCTTTCCGCCAACCAGATTCGTTGATCATCAGAAAAACAACAACAGTCAACAAACTCAGAGAAGTCGTCGAATATCGCAAAAAGGATTTTACAATCACTCTGACTGCCAATGTTGTGAAGCTGGCGCTCGACAACGTTCTGACTTTTTACGTCGATCCCAGCGGACGCCCCACCCTGACACCAGAGGCGCAAGCTTTTCTGTTAAACGTCGGCAACTCATTGCAAGCCAATGATTACCTGTGGGAAGGGCTTCGTGTTGACGCACAGTCACCTGGCCACATCACAGCAGTGGCTGACAGTTTGGGTTCCATTGGCGTGCCATCACGCAAGATCAAACGGGGAAAGAGCCTTCAGGAAATTGCCGACGGTGGCAATGCAAGTGTTGACTTCACGTTCTCGGGAGTCAAAAACACTCAGCAGTTGGCAGACAAAATCAGGGAAGCGATGAAGAGCGCTAAGGTGCCAGAAAACTGCAACAAAAATGGCGTTTGTGAATAAAGAACAGTGGGCACAGCGTTTTGAATTCGAATCTCTGTGTTGATATCTGCAGTAAACCAGTCAGCAAATGCCTTCGAAGCCGGACACATGACTTTTGAATGTTGAGTCAATCAGGTCGCGATAAGGCTCAAGCACAATGTATGCGAGCGACGTCAGCATGACGCCCCGTTGGCCCTTGGCAACTCCAGTCCACTGAAAAACGCCCAGTTGCTCGCCGATGGCAAGATTTGTTTCAATCAGTTCAGTCAGTACTGCATTCGTTCTGTCGCGACAGCCAAGAAGTTCGGCCACAGCCCGTGCATTCTGACTACCGCCGAAAACAAATCCTGAGACAACTTTGCAGAGCGCCGCGAAGGTCAAAGGTGTTTCGGAAACAACAGGCTTATTCTCACCGAACTCAAACCCGGCAAGCAATACCACAAGGGCAATGATACTCAGGGAACGACGTTCAACGTCAGCTGGAGAACACGTTTTGACCGCGAGACTTGCATCTTTGACAAGCTGCCGTTCCGTCGAAAAAGCTTCCAATCTCCAGGCCAACAACAGCAGCGGATCGTGCGCGACCCTTTGCAGAACAGCGTCTATTGTCTGACCCCAATGTTCACAAGACTGTGAAACAATCTCACGCCAAGGCGGATGCTCAGAAAGAGTCTCCCGCAAGACGTCAGAACTTGGGAGCAAGTCGATCCCCTGCCGCATCGCGAGCATTTGCATGTCGACGACACGGAGAAGAAGATTCAACAATTCAGATGGGTAGTGTTCGAGTCCAATCGCCGCCCACTCGGCAGGACGGCAGACAACGATGCGTTGCACGACGGTCGTGCAAAACTCTTGGTTGAGAATCAGCCAGTCTGGCTCGGATTCCAAGTATCTGAGGACGTGAAAATCAGCCAGTTGCTGATATGCAGCCTGATCCAGCCAATCCAGTAACAAAGTGCTTGGAATATGAGTCCGGCGCGACTGCTCTATCGCCAGCAATCGCCTCGACTCAGTAGCGAACACAATAAATCCAAACTGTTGAAATACTGCCGCGACTGCGGCCTCATGAAAGGCCAGTGACAATGGCGTTGCATTATCAAGAAGAATCTCTTGCGCGGATTCGCGCAACACACGCGCGAGTGCCTTGTTTTTGGAAGCACTCGCCTGCCACTGCGCCAATTGTGTGAAATCAATCGTCTGATTCATCATGAATCGAGCATCTCAAATTCACGAATTCTCTGCATGGCCAGGGCTTGCCGAACGGCAAATTGACAGGTGGCACGACTTTTGCAGCGTCTGCCTCATGCCAGCATCGGAGAACTCTTTTGAACACAGTCATCGAAAAATCAAAAACCCTGTCGAGACGCAGGGAAGGTCAAAACCTCCCTTTCAGGATTTCGGAATTACTGCTCTTTCTGAAAGAGTTCCCTTCCGGTCTTGCATCAACTGAGCTTTCGTTGGCCCTCAGAGGAATCGCCGGCGTTTCCCCACGGTCGCAGGAAATTTCCGGAGCTCGCCTTGAAGCAACACGCAAATTGATCCAACGGACCAGACACCTTCTTGTCGAAACAAATTCTCAGTGGCGGCTCGAATACTGCAGGAAAAAACGTGTCTGGAAAGTGATCAGATTTCCATCCGACCCCAACAGGCAAATCTCAAACGAGTTGAACTGGGCAAATTTGAATCATTGATGAATTGATGAATGCACCATAATGAAGACCGGAGGTCTGCCTGGGATGAACCGTATTGCAAAAATCGCTTTGTTTGCCGTTGCCGCGCTCTCCATTGCCGGATTCGCAGTCGTCATCAAGCGAAGTCATCTTGAGTCCGGATTTGTGTCCGCAGGAAAAACCGACGTCAAATTCAACATCACGGTACGTGGAACTGGTGGAAGAGCGGTCAAGAATGCTCGAATTTCAGTTTTTGATCCGGAACAGGTCGTACTGGGAATCACAAACGACAATGGACTGCTTGCGCAAAAAGCGCTTGTAAGCAGTGGAAAATCTCTGCTTCTTCAAGCTGACGGCATAGCTTTCAAAATGCAACGTGTTTTGCTGATCCCACGATCTGCGGCCTACAATGCCACTGTCTTTTTCGATTTGGCCGAAGTTCACGAGGGAAATGCCACTCTGCTTTCGACAGAAAACTCGGAAACAACAGCTCTGATTAAAGTCAGCACTCCTACACCTGTTGTTGTCTCGTTGGAATTGAAGAACGACAAGATTACAGCTGATGCAAAAGTTGAGCTGCAGAAATCAATCAACGCAGCTGCCTTGAAACTTGGCCTCAAGACGGGAAGTCGGCTCAATTGCACAAGTTTGAACAGCAGTCCGATTGTTCACGAATGCGAACTTTTTTCTGATGGCGGTGCTGGAGTTTTTCGACTTGTCCCGACATTGCCTCAATCCGAGCAAACAGCCCTGACCTGGCTTGAAGATTTCCAGAACACCCCCGAACAGTTGAATTCCACCAAGCCCAGTCGAGGTGATTTTGTGTTCAATATCCGCCATAACGGTCAAAAATTCAGGGCTTATTTGGACGACAAACCACTGAATCTCTGGAAAGAGAAGACCAACTCATCGCTATTCAGGGCAAACTTAACCAGACTGCTCAAAGAGCGAAAAGACGAAATTGAATTGACGATTGTCACCGAACAGCAGTTGGTGCTTCAAAGAAAAATATCTGTCAAAGACAGCAAGAGATATCACACAGTGCGACTTCCTGCTGCCTACAATTTCGAGCTTTCGCGTCGCGACGGAGGCTCGTCAATCGCTCGGTAACCCAATCTTGACATTGACCTTCTGTGGCCGGGGAGTTGGTGCGACAGTCGCCTGTACAGTCGGAACTTTTTCCTGAACTTGTTGGTCGACTTTTTCAATTGTCGTGGTAACCGCGGAGGTGATTTTTTCAAGCTCACGACTGACGTTGACCGTCGCCACCGGGACGGGGGTTTGCAGAGGCAAGACCTGAGCCTCTGCGGAGGGCGGGGTTGTATTTGCATCTGTCTTAGTTGATTCGCTCGTTTGCTTGCTCTGATCAGGTTGAGATGATTTTGCGGAAGCAGAAACTTCAGGGCTGCGGGAGGTCGGATTGTTAACAACTTCTCCGCCGGGCGCAAAGATCGGCTTGATCGCACCGGTTCCCTGTTTTTTGTCGCCTTTGTTTTTCTCACCTTCCGGCTTCTTATCTTCCGGCTTCTTATCTTCTGGCTTCTTATCTTCAGCCTTCTTGTCGTCACTCTTTTTCTGGTTCTCGGAATTCTGCGATTCTTTTTCTCCCTCGCCAGGTTTCGCTTCAGACTTACTGTTCGGTTTGGCGCTTCCGCCACCAGAGGGTCCATCTTCTGTGAATCCCATCTCAGCAGACGTAGGCGGAACCAGGCTCTGAAGAATGTCCTTGGTGACGGGTTTCGGAGTTTGTGGAGCAACATTCGGCTCTACTCTCGTCGAAAAATTCGGAGCTACCGGAATACTGACTTCGGGAAATTTGGGATTTTTGACCTCCACCAAGCCCGTAAGAACAACAAGCTGAGTCTCACCGCTTGGACTAACGCTGATGACGCCGCTGGTCCCTCGAATTCCCATAATTGCCGACTTACTCCGAAACTGAGTGTTTGTTTTGACTTTTGCTTTTGGATTGACAAAAAATTTGAGCTTGCCATTCAAGACGTCAAATGCAGATTCAGCCAGACCACCCGAGTTGGCAGCTGCCGCACGCTTGAATTTGTCGATCCCGATGAGTGATTTTTCGTAAACAGTAAAAGAGCTTCCATCTTTGAACTTCAATTGAACGACACCGCCGGGCCCGGTTTCGACTTTGTCGCTTTCGTGAATTGTGAGTCCTTTTAAAACTTCAACCGCTTCTGAGTTGCGAATGATTTTGACCGCTCCAAAAAAAGCAGAAACCTGACCTACATTATCGCCAGCTGCGACCGCCTCACCTGCAATCAATAAAACGACTGCGAAAGACGAAAGTCCCCTCAGGATCCATCTGTTGTAGGGATTGACAGCGCATGGATTCATCGGGATACCCCCTGTTCGATCTTCCTTTGTCTTTTGTCGGTCTTTTTGGGGGCCTATTTGAGGGAGTGTCAAATCTTTCAAGTGGGGCTGGTTTGATTTGAATCACGAATTGAATGAATCAATAAAACTCAAACATAACGGTAACCTGCCGAGAATTGAGAAATTACGGCAAAATGGCAGGCGCGGATCACGGCGAGATGCAATCTCGAGAGCCCGTTCAGGCTCAATCCTAAGCCTTTGCATAGACGTCCAGCGTTCAACGATTGAAAATGCGCAAACCGTGCTCGAAGTGGCGATTGTTGCATCAAAAAAGCAAGTTTCAAAAAAGGCCGTGCATCGTAATCTTGCAAAACGACGAATTCGCTCGGCTTTGCATCAGCTCGATTTGGCTTCCCTGAGCCTGCCACTGTCCACCCATCGGGTTGCCCGGGTAGTTCTCTTGTTGGTCTGCAGCCGGGATACAATCTCGGTACCTTTTCCTCGTCTTCTTGAAGACTTGAGAAAATCCATCGAACGCAATTTTGAGCAGCTACTGGGGCGACTAGGGGATTTCAATGAGCCAAATCATTGAGCTTTTGAATCGAACTGCATCGCTGGTCGCCGTTGCCTTGATCCGCCTTTACCAACGGTGTATCTCTCCTGCGCTCGGACCGCGATGCAGATTTTACCCATCATGTTCTGAATATGCTTCGGAATGTATTTCGGTTCACGGGATTCTTCGAGGCTCTGTATTGACTGGTAAAAGGCTTTGCAAATGCCATCCCTGGCACCCCGGAGGAGTAGACCTTCCGCCAGGTCGATGAAATCCGAATTTTCAACCAACCTCAATCCTTAGGGATTTTACGCGTGACCAAAACTTTGAAAAAAAGACCTTCGCGTTCGAACTTTCATTTCCTTATCACTGCATGCGCCCTGATTGGATTGCTCAGCAAGCCAATGATGAGTTTTGCTCAACCGACGATTTCATCCGCGACTCAGGATTTTCTTGAACGTGACGACCTGGTTGTCCGCTTCACCCCTCAGGGTGGTTGTATCAAAGACCTCCAGGTCAAGAACTTCAAAGAAAAACTCGACGGTGAGGACAACGCCCGGGTGACAGGAGGACACGTTCATTGTCGTGCTCTTGCAATCAAGGTCGGGCAAGAGGACCTCAGGAACAGTCCTGCGGAAATCGCTGTTTCGGGTCAGGGTTCTGCGACTATCGTGCAAAAATCTGGACCAATCGAGGTGACTCGAACGCTTCAACTGCGAGAGCCCTACTCCGGCGAATTTTCGATCGTGGTGAAGAACAACGGGAATGGCACATGGAGCGGCCCCGTGGGTGTGGATGTGGGGCTCGTATCGGAACCGAAAGACGCGGGGGGTCTCTTTGGGGGCCCAAGTCTCGAGTACAGGGAAGCCGTCTACTATGTCGATGAAAAAGTAACCCGTGTCACACTGCCATTTGAAGAGAAAACCACTCCGAGTGTTTTGGAAGAGAAATCGTCTTTCAAGCCCGAATGGATCGCATCAAATTCGCTTTATTTTGCGCTCGCATTGCTCCCAAAAGGCGGTGAACTTTTTGACGTGAAGGTGGCCCGCACAGGCTTCAATTCGGGTCTGAGCGCCGGAGCACTGGATAGAACTCTTTACGAACTCTGGCTTTCCACGATGGTCAACGACCTTGCTCCCGGGTCGAGTAAAACAATCAACTTTGATCTCTATGCAGGTCCCAAATCAAAATCAGCATTGAGTAACTCGTTCAAATCCAAAAACCTCTCCAAAAACATCGACTTTGGTTTCTTCAGCGTCGTCGCCTGGCCTCTGTTTTATGTTTTGAAGTGGTTCGAGACCATTTCCAAGAACTGGGGATTGGCAATCATACTTCTGACTGTGGTGCTCAAAATTGTTCTCTATCCTCTCACCGAGAAAGCATTCGTTGCCGGCAAAAAGATGCAGAAACTGCAACCCGAGTTGAATGCCCTCAAGGAAAAATTCAAAGACGACAAGCAAGCGCAGCAACGAGAGATGATGTCGCTGATGGGGCAACGTGGCGTCAACCCGATGAGTGGATGTTTGCCCATTCTGCCGCAACTTCCGATCTTTTTTGGATTGAACGCTGTTTTGATGCACACCTTCGAGCTCCGCCATGCTCCTTTTGCGTTCTGGCTGAAAGACATGACGGCGCGCGACCCGCTCTACATCACTCCAGTGATAATGGCGGGCCTGATGTACATTCAACAGAAATTGACACCAGCGCCCACATCGATGGACCCCGCACAACAAAAAATGATGCAATTCCTGCCACTTATTTTTGCCGTCTTCATGTTGACCTACCCATCCGGCCTGGTTGTCTATATCATCACCAATACCGTGCTTTCGCTGATTCAGCAGAAGTACATGATGCGAAAATACGCATCCTTGAACTGACCGTGCAAAACGGTCTTGACCCCGGGCGCCAGATGCGATCGTTTGGCCGCCTGCAACTGAAACGGAGTGCTTAGGGAATGAACAAACAAGAATTCAATGGAAAGACCCTGGACGAAGCTTTGTCGGCAGCAGCCAGAGCTCTCGGCACAGATGTGACTCTGATTTCGTACAATATTCTTCCACAAAGCTCCGGCGGCTTGCTGTCCAAACTTTTCCAACGCGGAGTCAGACTCGAAGCATGGGTTGACGAAACCAACGACGTTCAGGCAGCAGCACGCGAGGCAGTGCGCCAGGCGATGGCGGATGCGCAAGGGCAAGGGAAGTCAAAGGCACAGGAACCAAATCGTGACCGTGGACATCCGCGGGACCGCTCAGCGGGTAAGCATGCCGACGGAAACCGACCCCAGCAGTCCAACAGAAATCCAAGGACAAGTCCAAACCAACAGCAACCGGGACGTGACCGCAACCGTCAAAACGCTCCAACACCGCGTCGAGAAAACATTCAGCGACATGAACGTCCAACGGCTGATCTTGGTGACGATGGTGTTTCGGGAGAAAGAATTCAGAGACCGAAATTCCCACTGAAGTCTCCGGAATGCAAAGCGTTGCTTGAGGAACTCGCCATACAATTTATTCGCGGATTTGACCCGGACCACACACCAAAAAAGCCTTTATTTGAATTCATCAATGACGACGACGTCGTCGTAACCGTCGACTCGCCGACCCTCGAAGAGTTTCTGGTCAGAACTGACAGGTTGTCCTGCGCATTTGAACACCTGTTTAAGCGCATCGCACAGCGAAAATTTGGCGACGTTGCGGGTCGCATCACGTTGAACGCGGGCGCGGCTGCACAACAGCGCGAGGACAAACTGAAACAAATGGCGCTCGACATTGCTGCGAAGGTCAAAGAGAACGGCAAGACAATCACGCTTGGTTCCAAAAGCAGTCAGGAGCGCAGAGTCATTCACCTCGCACTTGAAAATATGGAAGGCATTGCGACCAAGAGTGTCGGAATCGGCGAAAACCGAAAGCTTGTTGTGTATTCGACCAACAGGCCGCCAAGGGATGAAAACCGCGGACGCCGAAATGGAAATGACGACAGAGGCCAACAAGGCGGGCGTGGGCGCCATAATCGTGGACCCGCAGACCGCGTAATTGACGCACAGCGCTCTTTCAACCCAGCAGCACCCGGCGAGGCGAACTTGGAAGCCGGCAGTGGACAACCACGTCGCAACAGGCGGAGAGGACGACGCGGAGGCTCCCGTCAAGGGCGTCAGAATCATCCAAATTCTCCAATTATGGACAACTCCTCAACCGGTGGCGACCTTGGAAGCGATTCATCGCGCGATTCCGAAGTCTGACACCACCTCAAAGTTTGATGTTTTCCCAACTCACGCATGACGTTGTTTTCGCACTGAGCTCGGCACCCGGCCGTGCGGCAATTGCTTTGCATAGAATCACAGGCGCTGGTTGTCTCAACGCTCTTCTGCCGTTTTTGCGGATGCCAACCAAAAATTTACGGACGGGCGCCACTGCCAAACGAAACATCGACAATCTCGGACACTCGCAGGCTCGGTATGCCACGCTGGTGAATGAAAATGATGAAGTCATTGATGACTGCCTGGTGACGTTCTTCAGTGGTCCGCGCAGCTATACGGGAGAAGACACCCTAGAGATTTGCGCGCATGGCAACCCTCTGATTACAGCACGCCTCCATTCACTGCTCCGACAGGTGGGATTTCGCGAGGCGAAACCAGGCGAGTTCACGCAAAGAGCTTTTTTGAATGGGAAGATCGACCTCACCCGAGCAGAGGCTATTGATCAACTGATTCACGCAGACACCCAAGCAGGCATAGAGCTTGCCAGAGACGCCTCTGATGGCCGCATTCATGAAGTCACAACCGAACTGCGAAATCAGATCACATCCGCTTTGGCATACTTTGAAGCCCATATCGATTTTGCAGATGACGAAGTCGGGTCCTACGACGCTCAAAGCCAACTGAAGCAGTTGTCAGAGCTGAGAGCAAACCTGATGCGGCTCTCGGAGACCTACTCCACCGGCCTGAAAATGCGCGAAGGGCTCAAGATTGCATTTTTGGGAAAACCCAACGCGGGCAAATCATCTTTGTACAATGCGTTGCTGGGATACGAACGCGCAATCGTCACAGACATTCCCGGAACGACCCGCGACGTCGTCGAAGATCGATTGATGATTGGCAACCGTGACTTCGTTCTGATGGACACCGCCGGCGTGCGTGAAACAGTCGACACGGTGGAACAACTGGGCGTTGCAAGATCCATTTCCAGCGCATCTCATGCCGACATTATCTGCCTCGTGTTGGACGTTTCAGGCTGCAACATCAACACAATTGATTCCGCGGTCACTTCACTCGCTGAAGAATTGTTGAAGCCGCTGCAGAGTTTATCGGATAAAAAACTGATTATTGTGCTCACGAAAAGTGACAAATGGCAGAATGAATTGCTTGATTCTTTCAAGCAGAAACGCCAACTGACAAGTTTCCTGCAACAATTTGAAGTCCCCGTTCTTGCCACATCAACAAGGAAATCAGACATCTCTGAACTGTCCAAGATTCTTGCCCAAACCCATGACGATTTGCTTGGGGCTGGAAGAAAATCAAAATCGGCGATTCTGATTTCAAAACGGCAGCAGGATAAAACTTTGCTCGCCATTGCGGCTCTTGATAGTGCAATTGACCTTGTTGAAAAAAAGGATTTCCCCGAGAAGATCGCTTCGATGCTCAACAGTTCTGCGCATCACGTCAGCGAAATTGTCGGGGAAATTGGAACCGAAGATGTACTGGAGAATATCTTCTCCAGTTTCTGCATCGGCAAATAAATCAATATCCGGTGATTTTCTGTGGATCGTACGAATAGACCCGAGGTAGTTCCTTGGCAAATCTGATCAGTGTCGATTGCTGATTGACCAGCGTGTCGAAAACCCGTTTGCCATTCGGCTCGGTTCTCACCATATCGATCTTTTCTTGCAGACGATTGATGCGCTCGGCATCATCAGATGCTTCCATGACTTCATCCATTATGGAATTGAAGCGAAGCTTTTCTTCAGGTGTAAGTCCACTCGTGTTGGCGTATTTGTGGTAACGCTCAATCTGCTTTGGGTCTGTATCGATGACGATTGTTCCATCATCCTTTTTTTCAGTCACCACACCAGGTTTGGTGTAAATTCCAGCTTTTGGAATATAGTCGCCAACCTGCATATTTGCATTTCGTTTTGGTACCGGTGCTGTCATCATAATCCATTCCCCCTCTAAATATCACTCAATACTGCGGAATATTTCTCAAGTCTGTTTGGTAGTTCGGTGGTGTATGTTCGTCACGCAACATGCGATGCATCAGCTCATTTTCAAGATAACGAAGAACCTTTGGATCAATACGCTTGCTTTCCTTGTAGCTCTGAATCAACTCGTAAAGATTCTGAATCTCATCCTTCTTGCTGTCTGCCTCAACACTTTTTAGATTGACATTATAAGCAGAGCGCTGCTTCTCATCGAGATTGTTTTTAATCCCTTTTTCGGATTGCTTCTGGATTTTGGCGAGATCATTTTCAAGCTCAACTGTCCCTGACTCATAATCAACATTCTTCACAACAGCTGGTCGACCGTTGCTCAAGAATATCACATCGCCATTGACCATTTTCATGTTCTATCCTCCAAGCCATATGGCAAAGAAGAAACAATCCCTGCTTGATTATATATCAAATTAGACATCACTCGCGCACATTGTCGAAAACATTGACTGGCGAGATTCTGCAGCGATGAACAAAAGCAGTGGTAAAGGTCCCGCGTGAAAAACCGAAGAGACGTCAACCTGCAACAACACGAAAATAGAGGAACGCGTGATGTTTGCCGACCACAAGGGCATGAGAGTGACAGTCACCGCAAGCTTTATTTATTTATGGCTTGGCGGTTGCAGCAATCTTCTTCCCTCAGTTCCTGAACCTGTCACAACGGATTCAAAACGGGATGGGAAAAAAAGTTCCGGCAATGCCGATGGCGACAGCGATCCTTCGAAATTGGATCCCGAAAGCTGGGCGAAGAAATTGGCGGGCCTGAAAGACGATGCTGTAAAAATTGCAGCTGATCTCACGGCGGTTGATTTCCAGCTCGCACAGATTTATTCGGTCAAAGCAGCATTGTGCAAGCGGCAAGCTGAACTAATTTCTGCTTGCATCGTGCATACTCCTCTGTCGCCAACCAACTGGCGAACAGCCTCTGCATGTCGTGCAGATCGAAGAATCTGGGATTCGCGACAGTTCAGCGTAGAACTACGTGGTGTCAATGGCCGGTTTCAACTTGTTTTGGACAATTCAATTGAATCGTCTGTGTTTGAAAGTGGCAAACCAGTCACCATCCATTGGACTGCGCGAGGAAATCGAAGTCTAAAAGATCTCAAGCTATCAGACGTTAGCTCCATCAAATTGAGAACCATAGAAGGTGGCCTTGCCGACTTGGAAAACTCGACTTTTGAATTTATGGTCGACAAAAAAATCCTGTTGAGCCAAAATGATTTCCTTTTCAATACAAAAACAGACAACGCTATTGTCGTAAGCCAGATTCGCCTGACAAACGAGCTTTCCACGCCAGAATGCAGAGTAGACGAGACCGAACTGGAGTCGATCGTCGACGGAGCTTTGTCGAAAGTCATACCGCCTGAAAAGAAGTCTCTTCCTGAGGACAAAGTTGAGTTTTCATCTGAGCTGAG
>JBDLRR010000131.1:0-2747 GCA_039799985.1 Pseudomonadota bacterium
AGTCCATCGGGACCCACGTAAGATCCTGCCTGGCGAACGCCATCGCCCAAAACAACCTGAAGTGCTTTGTGCAACAAATGCGTTGCGGTGTGGTTGCGCATGGTGGCAAGACGATTCTTCATGTCGATAAGAGCAGTGGCACCCTTGCCGAACATGTCACGCAGGACTCCAGCCGGCACTGCTTCTGCATCTTCGCTGCTCCACTCGGGATGACGCAGCAAATGAACAATCGCGGCCGCAGACTTGCGAACGTCGACGACCTCGAAGTCGCTGTCGCTGCCATCGGCAGCCTTCACCCGCAGCCAACCCGTATCAGCGACCTGCCCGCCGCCTTCGGGATAAAAAGGAGTGCTGGCCATCCAAAGCTCAAAATATTTGTTCTTCAACTGGCGAACACGTGAGATTTTGTTTGCCGCAATATTCACGCTGCGCGCCGGTGTGCCACCAACGTTCGTGTTGGCCGAAGAGAATCCGTAACCCGCGAAGGATTTGAGATCACCTTGTGCGATGTTGTTGAATTCAATCCATGCAGAATCATCTTGGTCGAACTTGTAGAATTTGGCTTCGGCCCGGCTCTTTTCCTTTTGGGCTTGCATGCAGCGCACAAAACCATCGAGGTCGGCCTTGAGTCCGGATTCTTCGCAAAGCACACGGGTCAGGTCGGAGGGGAAACCAAAGGTGTCGTGCAGAACGAAGACTTCCTCTCCCATGAGCATGTTTCTGCCTTGGGCGCGGGCTTCGTTGACGAATCCCTGGAATTTGGAAAGTCCGCTTTCAAGGGTGGCCACGAAACGTGCTTCCTCGTTGCGGATGAGTTCCTGTACGCGCTTTTGTTGTTGAACGATTTCCGGAAAAAATTCGCCGAATTCTTCAACGACGGCAGGAACGATGTCGGCCAAAAAGGATTGTCCCTTGGGCAGTGATGGATTCAGGCGATGGGCGTGGCGCACAGCACGACGGAGAACCCGGCGGAGCACATAACCGCGTCCTTCGGCACTGAAGTTTGCACCATCGGCAAGGGTGAATGTGAGTGTTCGGATGTGGTCACAAACCACATTGATGCTTTCGTTTTCGTGCGCAGTGCGCGCAGCAGGAATTTGTGCACGCTTGAGAATTGCGGAACGGATGCCCTCAAAGGAATCGATTTCAAAGGCAGAAGTTTTGCCTTGGAGAAGGGCTGTCACGCGCTCCAGGCCTGAACCCGTATCGACGCTCTTGAATGGAAGTTCTTCCAACGAGCCGTCCTCTTTCTTGTCGTATTGCATGAACACAAGGTTCCAGAATTCCAGGTAGCGGTCGCAGTCGCAACCTGGGCCGGCCTTGCAATCGAAGCCTTTCACGTCGCATTTGCCGACCGCGGGTCCTTGGTCCAGATGCAATTCGGTACAGGGGCCGCAGGGGCCGGTGGGTCCCATGGTCCAGAAGTTGTCTTTGTCGCCCAGGCGGACAATCCGCTCTTTGGGCATACCGGTCTTTTCCCAAATCTCGGCTGCTTCGTTGTCGGAGTTGTGGACGCTGACCCACAACTTTTCCGTTGGGAAATTGTAGACGTTGGTCACCAATTCATAGGCCCAACGGATGGCATCGTGCTTGTAGTAATCACCAAACGACCAGCTTCCGAGCATTTCGAACATGGTGCAGTGGCGACCATCCTTGCCGACATCATCAAGGTCGCCAATGCGGATGCATTTTTGCGAGTTGGTTGCACGCGAGTAGGGGCGCTTTTCAACACCCGTCAGTGCGTCCTTGAACTGGGCCATGCCCGCGATGGTGAAAAGGATCGTCTTGTCGCCCACTGGAATCGTCGAGCTGCTTGGTACAAAGGTGTGTTCTTTTTGCTTGAAAAACTCGATGAATTTCTGGCGGACCTCGCGGCTTTTCATTTGCACTCCAATTAGGCGTTTTGTGAATCTTTGGCATTAAAACTCGCACACGATAGGCGCGCAGTATGGCAAACAGTATGCTTGATGGTCAACGTTCCGACCATTGCTTGCGGCGTGAAATCATTCCAGTTACCTTTTTGCGTCCACGTTCCTGTTCAAAGACAAATGATTCATTTTTAGTCAAAGGAGAACCGCTGTGGCTTTCACACTTCCCGCGCTTCCTTATGCCCTCGATGCATTGGTTCCACATATTTCAAAGGAAACTCTGGAATTTCATCACGGCAAGCATCACAACGCGTACGTGACCAAGCTCAACGAGCTGGTTCCTGGTACAAAGTTTGAAAACGCGTCTCTTGAGGAAATCATCCTTGGTGCAGAAGGCGGCATCTATAACCAGGCTGCTCAAATCTGGAACCACACTTTCTACTGGAACTGCCTCAAGCCTAATGGCGGGGGCAAGCCCACCGGTGATCTTCTCAAGGCCATTGAAGCCACCTGGGGTTCGTTCGAGAAGTTTAAAGAGGAATACACCGCCAAAACAGTCGGGATCTTTGGATCAGGCTGGTCGTTCCTTGCCAAAGACAAATCCGGCAAGTTGGTCATCACCCAAGAAGGTGCCGCCGGCAATCCGATGAAGCAGGGCCTCAAGCCGTTGCTGACTTGCGACGTTTGGGAGCACGCTTATTACATCGACTTCCGCAATCGTCGTCCGGACTACGTCAATGCGTTCTGGAACCTTGTCAACTGGGACTTTGTTGCCAAGAACTTCGCCGGCTGATGCCGGCCTTTTTTTTAATCATTTTTCCTATCGACACAACCACAAATTGGTTTCACAGAAATTGCATTTGGAAGGCGAGCCATCGG
>JBDLRR010000132.1:0-6100 GCA_039799985.1 Pseudomonadota bacterium
TTCCGGCCAGACCCAACCGTGAGTTTCTCAAACGCGAGGCTATTATCTCGCAAATTGTCAAAGAAAAGATGGAGAGTCGCAAGCAACGAACCGCCAAGGTGGAGCGTTGAAAGTTGCGTCAATATTTTCGACTCAAGAATTGATTGGCTGGAGGGTTGAGCTGCAAATGGAAACGCAAAAACCGCTGATGGATTACCTTAAAGTATGCGAGTTGCTTCCGCATCGACCTCCGTTGCTGTTGGTGGATCGTGTTCAGACGATCGATTTCGAGACTCTCGAGATTCATGCAATCAAATGTGTGACGGGTGGCGAATCATATCTCGCGGGCCATTTTCCCGGACAACCCATCGTGCCGGGTGTCTATCTGGTCGAAGGTCTCGCTCAAACAGCAGCTGCCATGTGTTTCGCAAATTTTGAGCGTCAAGGTGTACCGGTTGAAAAGAAATGCATGCTGACAGGACTTGATGAAGTCAAATTTCGCCGGCCTGTCGTGCCGGGTGACGTTATTCACTATTACGCAAAGTACGAACGTCATCGCGGGCCGTTCGTTTGGTTTACGGGTGTGGCAAAGATCGATGGCGAAGTGGCTGTTGAAGCCAAATTCTCTGCCATACTCGCACGCGCGCCAAAGGTTTGATTTTTGAGAACAGTTTTGTCCGAATGTTGATTTGAGGGAAGACTTTCATGAGCCAGAACGTGTCCATCCATCCGACCGCAATTGTTCACCCGGGCGCAGAACTGGATTCGGATGTGGTTGTTGGGCCTTTTTGCACGATTGGAGCCAACGCCAAAGTTGGGCGTGGATCCAAGCTCGTTTCTCACGTGGTTCTTGATGGTCATACAACGATCGGCGCTGGCAATGAGATCTTTCCGTTTGCGAGCGTGGGTACTGTTCCTCAAGATCTCAAGTACAAAGGCGAGCCAACACTTTTGATTATTGGCGATCGCAACAAGATCCGCGAGTGTGCGACTCTGCAGCCAGGCACAGTGCAGGGTGGTGGAAAAACGGTTGTTGGCGACAACAATTTGTTCATGGCGTACACACATGTGGCGCACGATTGCATTATCGGCAACGACAATATTTTCGCCAACTCGGTTCAGCTTTCCGGCCACGTGGAAATTCACAACGGTGTTGTGGTTGGAGGAATCTCAGGAATTCATCAGTTCTGCCGTATTGGCGACATGGCAATGATTGCTGCAGGGTCGATTGTTGTTCAAGATGTTCCCTGCTTTTGCGTTGCCCAGGGCGACCGGGCAAGCTTGCGCGGCATGAACGTGGTTGGCATGCGGCGGCGTGGTCTGACGGCGTCCGATCTGGCTGTCATCAAATCCGTTTACAAACAATTCTTCTTCTCTCCCTTGCCGACAGTGGCCGAAAACATGGAAGCTTGCCGACAGCGTGGCCTGTTGGAAAACCCGCACGCAATGCGATTGGCCGCATTTATTGAATCGGCCCGTCGTGGAGTTGTGCGTCCTGCCGGAGGAAGCAACCATGAAGACGTCTCGGCAACCATCTGAACAATCCGGATTGTCCATTTGTCTTTTGGCGGGCGAAGCCAGTGGAGACGCCCAAGGGGCGTTGTTGGCCCGTGCCTTGCGTGCTGAATTCGAGCGCGCTGGCTTTCGCTTGAGTCTTTGGGGAAGTGCGGGACAATTAATGAAAGAGGCAGGCGTTGAGCCTGTCGTGCACATCGATGAACTCAGCGCCATGGGGTTCGGTGAGGTGGTTGCGGTTTATCCGAGGCTGTCTTCCGCTGCACACAGGCTGCAATCATCACTTCGATTGCGTAAACCTGACATCACCATTCTGATTGATTACCCTGGCCTGAATATGCGCCTTATGGAAGATGCTTTTCACCTTGGATCATGTGTTGTTTATCATATTCCCCCCAAGGTGTGGGCGCATGGCGCGGCACGAGCCGCCCGGTTGCGTGATTGCACTTACCTTGTGACTTGCATTCTTCCCTTTGAAGAAAAGTTGCTTCGGGCTGCCGGAATCAATGCCAAGTTTATCGGGAATCCATTGAGCGACGAAGTGTCTCATTTTTTGGAGCATAAAAAAGCGCACGCACAGCGACATCCTCATGAAGCCGACAAATCCTCAAGCTTGATCCCTTGCGTAGGATTGGTCCCGGGCAGCCGGGCGGGCGAAATTGAGCGTGTCTTTCCGGAAATGATCAAAGCATTTGTGAAGACCAAAGCAGCCATGGGCGGAGCGTTGAAAGCCGTGGTGCCTGTGGCTCCGACGGTGTCGCAGTCTCGATTGGAACAAATATTGCACTCGACTTTGGAGAGCGAAGCTTCGCTGAGCGTTCGGGTTGACATTGAACTTGTCGGCAAGCAGCCATTGATTCAAGTGTTGCACAATTGTCGTTATGCTTGGGTTTGTTCCGGGACAGCCGCACTGGAGGCAGCACTGTTGGGTGTTCCGCATTCGGTGGTCTACAAGATGCATTGGCTAACCTATGCCATTGCCAAGCGGATTGTACGACTGCCGTGGATTAGTTTGGAAAATCTTTGCAGCGAGCGCCAGATTGTTCCTGAATTTATTCAAGACGGAATCAGTGCTCGGGCGCTCAGCGAGCATGCGCTGTCGATTCTGCAGTCTGCGCAAAATGAAAATCTGATGCGGCATGAGCTGATGGAGATTGCCAATCTCTTTCCCAAAGACAGTGCCCGTCATGCAGCCAAGGCGGTTTTGGATTGCTTCCTTTCCTTGCCTTCCACCTCCGCTCAGCGCTTTCATTCCAAAGCCGTGCGCGATCTGATTGCTGAAGATAAGGCATGGGGTTTGAACAAGTGAGTCTTGCAACCGACCAAACAAATGCCGCGTCAATTGCACCGTCCGCACCAAAGTTCTGGAAGCATTCGCTGTTTGGGCTGATTTGGACTTCGGCAAAAGTGGATATTGTTGCCGGATTGATATTGAGCCCGCTGCATGCAGCGACCGAGGTGGCGTTGGGTTTCGTGTCGGGTGCTTTGTTGCAACTGGTTTTCACAGCCCCAAGCGAAAATGCACTTCCCCGCGTTTTACCAGGAGCCTTGGCGGGGCTGTTCAATGAGTTGGGCTCTGTGAGCCGCGACAGGTTGACGACGATTGTTCCGCTTCTGCTGGTTGCAATTGGTTTTCTGCGTTTGTTGACAAGCTTTGGCAGCAATTACCTTCTTGAACGTGCCGGCCATCGGGTCGCACATGCACTGCGTTCCACATTTTTGGATTCATATCTGCACGCGTCAGGCAGAATTTTGGATACGCGAAATCCGGACGAGCTGACCAATAAAATCCTGTTGGATACGACCTTGATGCAAGGTTTGGTAAGCAAGGGAACCATCGGCGCACTGCGCGATGGACTCGTCGTACTAGGAGCAGCAGCATCCATGTTGCTTGTGGCTTCAAAGTTTTTTCTGGCGGTCATTTTTGTTCTTGTTCCCTTCTTTTTGGTGCTCCGGGCGATTTCACGTCGTCTTGAATTTTACACCCGCGAAAGTGCACGCCGGCAGGTCGAACTTGCCACCCGCGGCCTCCAGATGCGCCAGGGCCTGCTGGCAATTTATGGAATGGGTGCGCAGCAACGCGAAAAAAGTGATCTCGCATTCTTGAGTGATGACTTTTACAGATTCATGCGCAAAACACTGCTTCTGCGCACTGTTTTCAGGCCGGGAATGGAAGTTGTCGCCATTATTGTTCTCACGATAGCGGTGCAGTGGAGATTGAATCTTAAAGCTGATGTTGATGTTGCAGGTTATGCGTCTATTTTTGTTTTGGCAGCATTGTCCTTTCGCCCACTCAAAAATGTTTCATCATTTGTGTCGCAATTTGCCGAACTCAAAGCCGTCTGGAACAGGCTTGTGCAAGAATGGGATATGACGCACGCAGCGCAGCCGACCACGCTGTCGACCACTTCCGTTTCGGTTGAATCACCACGGCCTGGAGTGGCTTTGGAAGTGCGTGACGTTGGATACAATTCCTTGTCTGGACAACGCATTTTGCATTCTTGTCGAGTCGTCATCAAAGAACGTTCACGGGTTGCGCTCGTGGGAGAGAGTGGAGCCGGCAAGTCGACGCTTTTGCGTTTGATGGCTGGCCTGTTGCCTCCAAGCGAGGGGCGTATTCTGGGAATTTCAAACACGCTTTTGGCGACCCAGTCGCCGTATGTCTTTCAAGGCAGTGTTTTTGAAAATATTGTCTATCCCAACTTTCCCAAAAAGAATCCTGAGCTTCAGCGCGCGCGCGACAGGGCCGTCACATTGGTGTTGAATTTGTTGCTGGCCCATACACAATCCGGTGCTGAATTGTTTCTCAATAAAAAAGTGGGTTTTATGGGCGAAGGATTGTCGGGAGGCGAAAAGGCAAGAGTTGCGCTGGCTCGGCTGTTGTTTGCCGACCGCTCCGTATTGCTTTTGGATGAACCGACCGCAAATCTGGATGGTGAATCGGCAGCTGCGTTCTGGCAGGCAGTCTGGAAATGGCAACAGACTCCCGGCGAAATTAGAACCGTTGTTGCAGTGACCCACCATTTGAAGGATCTTGATCAGTTTGATGACTGCCATTTGTTTGCCAACGGAAGACTCGTCTGTAGTGGTGAGGTTGACAAGGTGCGCGCCGAACAACAGCGCCTGAGCCGTTCGGCTGAATCCGACGCTGGAGTTTTGCCGGAGCTCGTGCCGGTATGAGTGTTTCCTGGACGGAGCGCGCGCGAGGACAATTGGATTTGCCATTGGGCAGGCGGCATCCGTTGTTCATGCTTTTCAGCGTTTTCTTGGCCTTTCCGTTGAGCCTGGTCTGGGCTCTGGCTGCTTCATTGCGATTACAAAAGCGGATCAACAGGAATGCTGCGTCCCATTCCGATGATCCTTGGATTATTTCCATTGGAAATGTTGCAGTTGGCGGAACCGGCAAATCTCCGGTCGTGCGCGCCTTGGCAAAAAAAGCTCTTGCCGACGGATATGACGTTGCTGTTTTGTCGCGTGGGCATGCAGCGACCACAAGTGAATGCGTGTTGATCAAATTGTCTGGCCAGGAAGAAGCGCAGCTGCTGACTCCTCCTGCGGGCTTGTGGTCATCCGGTTTTTCGGATGAGTGTCTGGAACATGCTCTGGTTCTGGGAAGTCTTCTGAGGAAAAATGAGACTCTTTGGATCGCCCAGGGGCGCGATCGGGCGCAGGCGATGAGTCGACTTCTCGATTTGCGAAAATCTTCAATGCAGATGAAATCTTCCTGCGGCGAAACCAAAGCTCGCAGGCTGCTCATACTTCTTGACGACGGTTTGTCGCAAACTTCGGTGGCCGTGCATCGCGACGTTGTCGTCTGGGACCCCGCAACAGTTCTTACTGCACCACGTGCTTCGATGCCATTCGGACCCTATCGTATGGGGTGGCCCGGAACTTTCTGGTCAGATTCACTTCCAAGGGCCGACCTTGTTGTTTGGTCGCGGCTTGTGGACGAAGGCAAAACCGCAGAGTTCCAAAGCAATTGTTCAGCTGCAAGAGAATTACTGGGCTTGTCTTCTGTGAATCCGGCTTTCCATCCGGAATCCGGCTCGTTGCCGCAGCGACCTCAAAACGAATTGTATGCGGTCGAACAACCTTACTTGGCGAGAGCCAATAGCAACACACCTGCGCAAGGTTTTGCGCTTGAAGTGGTCACCCCTGATGTTTTGCGTCGCTCGTACACCGTATTGACCGGACTGGCGCGACCGCAGCGATTTGTTCAGACAGTGGTGAAGCTTTTGTGCATCAGTGGTGACGAGTGGAAGTCTTGTGATCCCAAAGATGCTTTGCATTTGGCGGACCACGGTCGGCTATCTCAGGATGCCTTGAATTTGCTCAGCAGGCCGGAGCCGGTTGTTACTTCGTTAAAAGACCTTTGCAGGTGGTGGAACGACCCGGCGCTGCAGGCGAAAATGAAAAAGGGCGATTTGTACGTGCTGTGTTTGGATGTGGAATTGAGGTCCTTGCAGGGAAATGCCCCGTTCGACGCGTTCGCGACGATTTTCAACCCCGAAAGTGAGGCGAGGAAGACAGATGGCAAAAGTTGAATTGGGAACATTTCGACCGAATGTGGCTGCATTGGTTCGCATTGGCGACAAGTACCTTCGGT
>JBDLRR010000133.1:0-3744 GCA_039799985.1 Pseudomonadota bacterium
GAGCCGAATCAGAACTCAACGAGTGCATCCGCCTCTGGAACAAGACGTACTGAGTCTGCTGACTCACTCACTGGAGCAAAGAAACCTTTCAACACCTGGAACTGAACTCTCTGAAGCCAAAAGACAAAGGCTTATTGAAAAATGGCTGCCTGCGATTGCAAAGCGATCCGACGGCGATGTTCGACTCGCACTGAATATTCTGGATGGCTTGCTGCATTGCGAGGATGAAATTGCAGAAGACGACCTTGTATCGGGACAACTGCGCGCATGGACGAGCAAAACTCATTACGACTACGCCAGCGCAATGATCAAAAGCATGCGAGGTTCGGATCCGGATGCTGCATTGTTTTATGCAAATGCAGCGCTCGAGTCGGGTGAGGATCCGCTTTTCCTGCTCCGCCGCTGCATCATTTTTGCCAGCGAGGATGTCGGCAACGCTGACCCGCAAGCACTGCGCATTGCAATCGCTTGTGCTGAAGCATTCGAAAGAATCGGGATGCCTGAAGGACGGTATGCCATTGCGCAGTCGGTTTGTTACCTCTCATCGACAGTCAAAAGTAACAGACTCCTCAAAGCTCTTGGCACAATTTCAGAATGGTGGAAAAAGGCCTCAGAACAACCACAACACAACATCGCACCACCTGCTCATTTGGTTCTCAAAGGGCACGAAAAATATCGATACCCACATAATTATCCACACAGCTTTGTGCGTGAGCAGTACCTCCCCGACGAGATCGAAAAATTTCGTCGAAGTTCTGGCCCTGCCTATTTGCCTTCGGACGAGGGCCAAGAAATTCGCTTGAAGGAGCGACTGAAATCTCTGTGGAACCGATGAGTTTTTCCAAAAGATGAATTCAAATTTTCAACCCGCTCGTTTTTAATGCGAAACTCGAACGGTCACTTTGACTTTTTGGCCATTTGACCATTTAATGAAATTCCGGGATCCTCCCCAATTTCAACCTCTGGAGACTCCTCGTAATGGCGTTGCGGAATCACTCGCTCGTTCGCTTGTTGACAGTCTCCTGTTTTCTTTTCAGTCAAAGCTCTTTTGCAGGCGGGAAAAAATTCCGCGAAACATTGTCTCTCGATACCAACCTGAGCATTCCGCTGACCTGGCTACACCCTGAATCAAAATCAACTCCACCTCGTGCACTGGTCATTCTTCAGCACGGCATGATGCGCAACGCCGAGAAAATGATGGCCTTGGCACAATCTCTGGTCGACAGAAACATAGAGGTGGTTTTGCCAGGAATCACCGATTCGCAAACCATGGATCCGCTGTTCCCGGAAATGTTCGCCAATGCTTTTGACAAGAAACAAAACGATCCTGCAGGACGCACGTTGCCAGGTAAAATCCTGATGGCAGGCTTCTCCGCTGGCGCACGATTCTTGTCGCACGTTGCCGGCTTGTTGCAAAACAAACAGCGCGACATCCGCGGAGTGGTCTTGATGGATCCGGTCATCGGCCTTTTGCCTGAGCAACAACTTGGTCCGAGGCTGCCAGTCCCATATTTCACAATTCTTGCAAAACCCAGCCGCTGCAATTCGGATGGAAGTGCATTTCCGCTTTTTGAATCCGGCCAATTCGAGACGCAGGGTTTTCGGCTGAAAACAGCAAGTCATTGCGATTTTGAAGGAAAATCCTCGGATTCGCTTTGCTACGTGTTTTGTGGGTCTTCACCGCGCGAGAATTCCGAAGTGATAAGAACCTTCGTCACCGAATGGATCTCGGGGCTTGTCGATTCAGAAGCACCCCACGTCGATTACCTGCCCGGCGGAAAAATCTTTATGTTCTGGCAAAACCAAGGACTCTTCGACACAATCTTCAAATAATTTGCAATACTGCTTTGCTTGCAAAATCAGGGCAATGGAAAATCAGGCATCAAAGTCCGTCCTCAGGGTACCGATGGAACGGGCCACCAAACAATTCTTTCATCAACAATCTATTGTCGATGCGCTTTGAGCTTGCATTTGCATCCAGATTTGAAAACGGGTTGAGTTCAGGTTCTATCATCCCGTGTTTCTTAAGTTGCTCCAGCAATTCGCTCCAAAGCCGATGGCGTCCATCGCTGGCATTAATGCGAAGTCCACCCACAGGTTTTTCGATCCAATTGAAAACAATTTTATTGACGTCGTCGCGATGTATCAGGTTGATAAAATTCCCACCAGACTTAATCAACCCGCGCCGCAACCAGCTGGAAGGGTCCCGACCCGGGCCATAGATGCCCGACAAAGCCAGTATGCAGCAACCTTTTCGACGCAGTTCTTCTTCGGCACGCACGCGAACCTGCGTCAGATCCAACCCGAAGCTTTCATCAACCAAGGTCTGAGGATCTGAAACAACAAAACAAGATGTGCTTGCAAGCACAAGGACTGGAATATTCTTGTCCCTCAGTGTTGAACAAAATTCCACGGCCAGGGCGATATCGACATCATTCAAAGCAGCAGGAAAGGTCCACACAACGGCGTCTGCAGAACCCACCGAGGACCAAGTTTCTCGCCGCTGAAGTTCAAAACACAGCGGGGCAAAAACAGATCCATCGCCAGAGGAACTTCCACTGCGGGTCGCGAGGCGCACATCAAAGGTGGCCGCCAAAACTTCACACAGAGACTTCCCGACGTAACCGGCACCCAGGATTGCGACATGTTTTCTTGCAGGAAGTTTTTCTGGCATGATTTTAACCTCAACTTGAAACTTTCACACAAACCCATTTGGAGGTCCCATGGAACGCAGAGACACTCTCAAAATTCTCGCAGCAACAACCGGCGCTCTTCTTGCCACCCGGAATTCTCTCGCATTGGCAAAAGAAAAAAAAGACGAGAAGCATGAAAAGCATCACGGGCATGGTGGAAAAAAAGCAGAAAAAACCTCCGACAAAAAATCGGAAGCGAAAAGCGATGGCAAAGTCTCGTTCGGTGAATTGAACCATGCAGCAGCTCATTGCAACCATGTTGCCCAGATGTGCGCTGGTCATTGCATCGTGCTCGTGAATGATGGTCAAAAGAGCATGATCGACTGCCTGCAATCGGCGCTGGAAGTTCAGGCGATGAGCGCGGCTTTGAGCCAATTGGCGGGTTTGCGCTCACCATTGGCGGCAGCTCAGGCCAAGGCTTGCATTCAAGCTTGTGAAAAGTGCATGAAATCATGCGAACCGCACATCAATCATCACGAACAATGCAAGGAATGCTTTGAAGCCTGCAAAAGCTGTATGGAAGTTTGCAAGGCCTACGTTGGATAAATCACCGCGCCAAATACAAGGGTGAGTTCAATGAACTTGCCCTTGTATTGGTTTGCGAAATCTATCGAAAAATTAATTAGATGACTGAGATTATTAAAAATTAAGAGCCATTTCTTTTTGAGCCCTCAAAAGCTTATAGAATATCGACACCCACAACATCGCGTAAAGGCGCTGAAGACAAAGTCCCGACCAGCGCTTCAACGTCTTTTGTCGACTTGGCGCAAGTGGTCAAATTTCTCGTTCCCTGAGCTGTAAGCAAGATGTTATCTTCGATTCTGATTCCAATCCCGTGCCAGCGGGCGTCCACATTCGCCATTCCTGGTTGAATGTAAATTCCCGGCTCCACAGTCATGCACATGCCGGGTGCAAGCGTTCGCTCAATGTTCTTGATGCGATATCGGCCCACGTCATGCACGTCCAGCCCCAACCAGTGCCCCAAACCGTGTGGAAAAAACTCCTTGTGCGTCTTCTTTTCCAGAGTTTCTTCCAGCGAAGTTGTAATGAT